>CAVKDE010000075.1:3057-7387 GCA_963654835.1 Duodenibacillus sp.
CCTCTCCGCCTCACTGTCGTTCGGCACCTCTCCCCAAGGAGAGGCTTTTTTCTAGCCATACTTACAGTCAAACTTCAATTTGGTGAAACATTACATGACAAAAATTTCAAATTATCTTGAAAACAAAATATGGTATATGCTGCTGTTTACGGTGGCGGTTATTCCTTTGGAGCAGGAATTTACCTCGCTGTGCGTGGCGGTTACGTTTATTAGTGCGCTGCTTGTGGCGCACGTTAAGGGCAGACCGCAGCGGGAGCAGGTTTTGCGCCCGTGGCAGCAGGGTGCGCTGTATGTGCTTTTGGCGATTAGCTTTGTTTCTATTTATTTTTCGCTGGACAGATTCCTTTCTTTTTGGAACTGGATTTACGTTGTAGGGCAGTATGCGGCACTGGTGTTCGTGCTGCTGCGTTACGGCGCAGATAATGCGAAGGATAGCGAGCTGTTGCTAGCTGTAGCTGGCTGTCAGGCTGTTGCTGCGGGGAATGCTTCTAAAGCGCAGGATACTGCTTTAAATTTATGGCGGCGTTTTAATTCTTTGCCTCGTCCCTTACAGCTCATCGGAGCGTTTTTGGCTGTATCGCTTATCGTGAGTGGTATCGGTATTGCGCAAAAAATTTTTGGCGTGACGGCGGAAGGCATTTGGGTTGATCCTAAACAGTTCCCGGATATTAAGGTGCGCGTGTTCTCTACGCTGGTGAACCCTAATATTCTAGCGGGTTATTTAGTGCTCGTGATTGCCTATAGCACAGCGTTTTTCAACCAGACGAAGGCGTATAAAAAGTGGCGTGTAGCTTTTTTAGCTACAGGGCTTTTAGCTGCGCTTTGCCTTTTGTATACGTATTCGCGTGGCAATTGGGTGGCGTGCGCTGTTATGCTTTTGGCGTTCTGCGTGCTTTTTTGCCGTAAGGCTTTTATTCCCATCCTTGGCGGCGGGGCGGCAGCTTTGGCACTTGGCGGTACGGCGGTGCTGCACCGCCTGGAATCTATCCAGGGCGGTTACGGCGGCGACACGTCGATTGCACTGCGTATGGCGTATTTAAAAAGCACAAAGTGGATTATTGAGGAGTTTCCTTTCGGCGTAGGCTGGTACGGTTATCGCTTTGTGTATCCCACGTATAATTTTTATCTGGCGGATAAGAATGTGATTATGTACCACTGTCACAATATTTTCCTTAACGTGTGGGCAGAGCTTGGATTGCACGGGTTAATCGCTTTTCTTGTGGTTTGGTTTGGCATTTTTCTGCCTGCGGCCTGGAAACTGGCGTATCATGGCAAAAGCTTATGGCTCAAGGCGATGGGTCGTGGCTATGTGCTGGCGACGGTGGGGATTATCGTGGGTGGTTTGACAGATCATGTGTATTTTAATACGCAGATGGGGCTTTTATTTTGGACGCTTGGCGTACTGACGCTGCTTTGCAAGAAGTTGAATGAAGAAAAATAAAATGCAGTATGGCTTGTCGGTTGTAAATCTAGTCGCTCTTGCTATTGGTGATAGCAGAAGCAGTTTTGGGTTGACAAAATTTTACTGTAAATATATAATTCAATTATGAGATTAATGCTTATTTTGCTAGCTGACGTGCAATTAAAATAAAGTCGGTACGGTTTCGGCTGTTAAAATGTTCCTGATTAGGGCAGTACTTGTAGTGGAAGTGCTGCCTTTTTTTATGTTCACAACGAATGTAACTAAAAATAGTTGCGTTCGTTACGCGATAATATTATAATAGGGGTGACGAAATGGGTCAAAAGGAAAAATTAATTAAAAAGCTACTTAGTAAACCAAAAGATTTTACTTTAGCTGAAGCAGAGGCATTATTACGTTATTTTAATTACATAAGAAAAGATAAGGGGAAAACTAGTGGTTCTCGAGTTATGTTTGTGCGAGAGCAGTGTAGGTCTATCTTGTTACATAGGCCTCATCCTGGAAATGAATTACCTAGTTATCAAATAAAACAATTGATTGCTGTATTAAAGCAGGAGGGATTTATATGAATAACACCATGAGTTATAAGGGATATCTTGGTTCGGTAGAATTCTCAGAAGAAGATGAGCTTTTTTGTGGAGAAGTTTTAGGAATACGTTCTCTAATTTCATATGAAGGAAAAACTGCCAAAGAGTTGGTTGAGGATTTTCATGGAGCAGTAGATGATTATTTAGCTATGTGTGAAGCTGAAGGTATAGAGCCGGAAAAGGCTTATAAGGGGAGCTTTAATGTGCGCATTCCTGCGGAAATGCATAAGCAGGCGGCGGTTTATGCTATATCGCATAATATTTCTTTGAATAGCTTTGTGGAAAAGGCCATTCAAAGTTTATTAGATGTAGAAAGTAAAACTAATGAAAAACATGCTATAGCGTAAGCGAAAAAATGATAATTATATTTTACATAAACTACTCCTGCTATTGGTGAAAGCTGATAGCAGGAGAATTTTCCCACGAATATTTCACTATCAACATAGATTTTTTTACTTACAAAATGCTATAATAGGAACTAGAGATTACTGTATGGAGGTATAACTAATGTTAGTTGTAATTATTGATTTAGTTTTAGCCTACGCTATCGGCAAATTTGCGGAAAGCAAGGGACGTAATTTTTGGGCCTGGGGTATAGCTTCTATCTTTTTCAGCCCCATTATTGTGGGCATTGTGCTGGCACTGGTAAAAAATTTGAAAGAGGAAGAAGAGCTGCACAAACGCCGTATGGAGCAGGAACAGATGCGTGACCGCGTAGCAGTGAATGAGGTGCAGGTTAACCAACGCTTTGACAAAGTGGAACGCGAGCTTTCTAATATGCACGAACGCGTGGACCAACTGGAAGGCAATAAATCTGCGGAAAGCCTGGAAACTACAACGAGCGTTGCGCTTACTGCTGGTGAAGCTGCGGCGGAGGCTGAGCAGGCTGCCAACATTTGCCCTAGCTGTCACAGCGTAGTGCGACCGGGCGCGAAGTTTTGCTCTAACTGCGGTGCTCCCTTAAAGAAGGAAGGCTGAGAAAATGCGCTTGCTAAAAAAATGGCTGCGTCAGTGGCGCGATTACACTGGCGGCCAGCAGCTTACGCTGATGGGTGAACTGACCATCTCAAGCAGCGATAGTGCGCAGCTTTTGGAGCTTACGCAGCCGGAGCGCGACGTGCTAGCGCAGTGCGAGAAGGCTTTGCAGGAGCGTTTCCCGTATCTGGAGATTACACGCGATGAACGCATGGTGGAAACAACGCTGCGCTTTTTTGCCTATAAGCACTTTATTGCTGAACCACAGTTCTTAGAGACTTTTCGCGAGCTTATAGCAGTAACGCTGCACGCACTTAATGGCAGTACACGCTTATGCGTCCGCCTGATGGCGAGCGGTACGCTGATAGATAGCCGTCAGAAGCAAAAGTTCAGCTATTTGAGCAAGGGTGATTTAGTTGATTATAAGATTACAGAGAGCAGGCCTTGCGGTAAAATCAGTGTCATTACCAGGCAGCGCATTAAAGCGTATGCGCTGGTGCTTATTATAGCTTTGGCGGTGGCTTATCTTTTATATCTGAACCTGCCTAAGCAGCAGATTCATGATTTTTTACTACCGACGATTGATGTTTAAAAATTTATGTTAGCTACATCTAATGCGTAAGATTAGTTGTAGCTTTTTCTTTTTACTAGCAGGAAAAATTGCCTTGCGTCACGAATTATATAACCATTAGCTGTGCGTTTACACGATGAAAGGAGAAATGAGATGATGGATTTAGTAAAGCAATACATTGCTGAACATTATGAGGATTATGTAAAGGATCTGGAAACTTTAACGAATATTGATTCTGGCAACGGCGATAGAGAAGGCACGGAAGCTGCCAATAAATTTGTCGCAGGCAAGATGCAGGCGATTGGTGCGGAAACAGAATTAAGATATAACGAAAGAGCCTGCCACTGCATTTCCCGCCTTAAAGGCAAGGGCAAATACACTATTTTATTGGTAGCACACGTTGATACGGTGTTTAAAAAAGGTGAGGCAGCTCGCCGTCCTTTCCGTGTTGACGAGAACAATTTTGCCTGGGGCCCGGGCGTTGGCGATGACAAGGCAACAGTAGTTGAGGTTATTTATGGCCTGGCGGCTTTGAAGCATGCTGGTTTTGATAATTTTAAAGAAATTATCTATTACACCAACGGTGAGGAAGAAGGTGGCAGCAAAACTGCAGAAGGCATCGTGGCAGAGTTGTCTAAGCAGGCAGATTTTGCAATTATCATGGACGTGGCACGCCCGGACTGGGGCATTGTAACCCAACGTAAGGGCAACGCAAAATACCGCATTGAAGTTACCGGTATCGGCGGACATCACGGCAACGCTTCGCAGGAATGCGCA
>CAVKDE010000076.1:0-7374 GCA_963654835.1 Duodenibacillus sp.
ACCGGTAAGCGGATTCTTCTCGTAGAGGATAATGCACTAAATAGAGAAATTGCAGCGACGATTCTGGGCGAGACAGGTATGACTGTGGATTGCGCTGAAGATGGTATTGAAGCAGTTAATATTATCAATGAAGCTCCAGAAGATAAATATGACCTGGTGCTGATGGATATCCAGATGCCGAGAATGGATGGCTACACGGCAACGAGAGAAATACGCACCTTGTCTAATAATAAGAAAGCTAATATTCCAATTGTGGCCATGACGGCTAATGCTTTTGAAGAAGACAGAAGAAGAGCTTTTGAATGTGGCATGAACGGACATATTGTGAAGCCTTTTGATATGAAGGTAGTAGCCATAACTATTAATCAGGTTTTGGGAGAGAAGTAAATAAAGTACTATTAGTAGATATGTAGAAAAGCCGCATGGGCAGTAAGCCTGTGTGGCTTTTTGCGTATCAAGCATACTATCCTCATAAAATGTTATGAAAATACTAAAATATGCTATAATTTGACCCATGAAAATATAATCGGCTAGCAGAATTTAATTCATTTTTGTTGCAACAATTGTGGCTTGCGTTATATAATAAGACAACAGCTTCCTAAAGTTGTGAAGGCTCGCGCTTTAAAGAAAGTTGGTTGGATTTCATATAATTACCAAAAGTTAAAAATATAATATGTTTAAAAGAAATTAGCGAAGAAGGAGCTGACTAAATTGATGCATGCTTTTATGCAGTTAAATGATGGTACGGAAATAGTTCATTCCGATGTTTTGTATGACGAATATGGTAAGGAATATGTAAAAGTTTATATGGAAAAGCCTATTATACAAGGATTTAAATCTGCGTACTGTATATTACCGCAATACAAATGGAAAGATATTGAAGGATTTGATGAGCTGGAGCTTGCACAGCTGAAGGATATAATCAAATCTACAGCGCATTTGATAATTCGCTTTGCACGACAGGGAGGATTAGGAAATGCCGCAAATTTTTAGAATCGCAGGGTACTTAATTTATTTTTGGTCTAATGAAAACGAACCCCTGGAGCCTGTGCATGTACATATTACTAATGGCGTTCCAACAGCGAATGCTACGAAAGTATGGATTACGCAAAGTGGAAAATGTTTGCTGTGTCACAATAATTCTAAAATACCAAGTAGAGTGTTACGAGATTTGCTGGACGTAATAGAAGCTCGCTCACAAGAAATTATAGAACGTTGGTATGATTTTCATAATGAAATTAGATTTTATTGCTAAAATAACGAACAAGTGGGGATTTGAAAATTTTAGTGGCGTTGAAATTGCGCCTGCGATGACAAACGGGTAACTGTTTATACACACTTCTCCCTAAAATCGTAAACAACTTAACAAAATTGCAGCAATGCACGAGCGAAAATAGCGGAAAGTTATATTTTGCTTGTGCATTTTTGCGTACAGCGTTATAATATAAAATACGTTATAAACATATAGTTTCCAAATGAAGAGAGGTTTTTAAACATGAAATTTGCAACACGTATGGAGCGCATGCAAGCTTCTGAAATCCGCGAGCTGTTAAAATTAACTGCTCAACCTGATATTATTTCCTTTGCAGGTGGTCTGCCTGCTCCCGAACTGTTCCCTGTTGAAGAAATTGCCAAGGTTTCTCATGACCTGGTTTTAAAAGAAGGCCGCCAATTGCTGCAATATGCAACTACCGAAGGCCGTCCTTCCCTGCGTGCAAAAATTGCTAAGCGCATGGCTGATAAATATCACACCACTGTTGATCCTGATGATATCCTGATCACCACCGGTTCTCAACAATGCCTGGATTTCGCCGGCAAATTGTTCCTCGACCCGGGCGATGTTGTTCTGTGCGAAAGCCCGTCCTACCTCGGCGCACTGAACGCATTCAATGCTTATCAACCGAAATTTGTAGAAGTTCCTACTGATAACGGTGGCTTGATTCCGGAAGAACTGGATAAAATTCTTTCCACTACTCCGAATTGCAAATTTATCTATGTAATTCCTGATTTCCAAAATCCGACCGGTCGTACCTGGTCTATGGAACGCCGTAAAAAATTCATGGAAGTTGTTAATAAACACAACCTGCCTGTATTGGAAGATAATCCGTATGGCGAGCTGCGTTATGAAGGTACTATCCTGCCGTCCTTGAAATCTTTGGATACTAAAGGCTTGGTAATGTTCCTGGGTACTTTCTCCAAGATTTTCTGCCCTGGTCTGCGTCTTGGCTGGATTGCTGCTGAACACAGCCTGCTGACTGAGTTCGTTAAGATTAAACAAAGTGCTGACCTGCACACTTCTAACTTTGACCAAGGCGTTGCTGACGCTTACATGGAAAACTACGATCTGGATGCACACGTTAAAGAAATCGTTGCTTTGTACAAACATCGTCGTGATCTGATTCTGGAATCTATGGAAAAATATTTCCCTGCTGGTACCGAATGGACTCATCCGGAAGGCGGCTTGTTCCTGTGGCTGACTTTCCCCGAAGGCGTAAGTGCGCGCAAAGTTTTCGATAAATGCATTGAAATGAAAGTTGCCGGCGTTATCGGTGATGCTTTCTATCCGAACCAAAAGACCGATCGCAGCATGCGTATCAACTACTCCAACATGCCGGATGACCGCATTGTTGAAGGTATTCAACGTATGGCTAAGGCTATCAAAGAGTGCATGTAATTTTATAAGTCATTAAGTTCTTGAAGCTCAATAAAAGCTCCGCTGGATTTTCCGGCGGAGCTTTTTGTGCATAAAAAATCGCCCTGCCTTATGGCAGAGCGAAAAGTGAGCCTAATTTTATTTTACTTCTTTTAGCGTTCTTCCGAACAGAATATTCATTACACCGGCAGCTTCATCGCTGAATTTGATGATAACATCCAGCTTTTCGTTTTTGCTGTTGTGCGTATTAAAGGTGATGAGCGTTGCTCCATCGAAGGAGGAGCTTTCGATATCTTTCAGCATGATGTTGAAAGCGTTCTTCTTGCCGATAAAGACGATGCGCTGGCTGGTTAAAAAGAAGTGACCAAGCTCAACGACGACAACCATTTCTTCTTTAAATTTAGGATGTTCAATTTTTTCGCCTTTGAAGGCAACCGTTTCATCAATGCTGAACTTACGCGTGAGTTCAAAGTAGTTATCCTCGCGCTCTACAACTTTGTTCTGGCAGAGGGCGCAGTTGGCGTAAGCGTGGCACTTCTCCCCTTTGTTCAGCGGGAAAGCGTCCTGCTGCACATCGCCGAGCGGTTGATGTTCTGCATTCCACAGGTTGCGGTAATTTTCCAGGGCGTTAGTAATATTGTTCTTAAATTCGTAGGGAACAGCGATTTTTTCACAATCGCTGCGCAAACTTTGCTCTTCTTCCGGAGTGTAACGCTGCGCTTTACTGATATCTTCAAATTTAAGATTAAAATAATCAGCAAAAACCTGCTTGCGGATGGAAAAACCGTCTTCATAATCATAGCCGAAGAGTTCGTTGATTTTATCAATGGTGAGCTGTTCTTCTCCGCTCAAAAGTTTTTTGCAGCGTACAAAATACGCCGCAGTTTTAGCACCTTTATCTGCCAAATGCACGAGGTGTGCAGGCATTTCTAAAATTTCCGCAAGGTGCGTAAGCTGCGCAAAGATATCATCATCTTTGCTTAAAGCTTCGCTATAAGCAACATCTGCCAATTTGCGGTAAATCCCGCTGCGCTCTTTCATATTTTCGTCGTTAAATTTTACGCCCCATTTTTTTAGGGCGCTGTGAACATCTGCGCTAGCAATATCATTAGCACTTTTTGCTTCTGCTAAAAGGTTGTTGAGTTCCTTCCAGCCGTTCTCCGTAGGTTTGGAGCCAAACATTTTAGAAAAAAAGCCACATTCTTCAAGTTCCTGTGCTTTAAATGGTTTCATTGGATAAGCCTCCCATCAGGCGATGCGTGCGAGTCATCGCTGTTAGTTTCAAAATCGTTTTCTTTAGCAACTAATCTAAATTATATTATACTGTAAAAACTCGGTGAAAGGAAGAAGCTGAAGGAGAAATTTGCGTGCGCGCGTAATTTATTTGGTACATTTTCACTATTTTGTTCAAAAAATATCAGCTGATAAAAAAATATTGACGAATGCAAGAGTTTACTGGTTGTTGTTTACAAGTAAACGTAATATAATTATAGATAGAGGAGAAGCACAAAAAGAACGGAGCTGATATTATGGAAAATGTTTTTTTACCCAACGAAGATAGTCATTATAAATTTAAATGGCATAAATTAGGGGATATTCAGGAAGGCCGCCCTAACATGGGAGCTGTTGTCCCTGTTGCTGTGTACCGTTTATTGGAATACAGCGTTAACAATGTGCTGTTTGATTTATATGGAGCTGAGCAGGCTAATGAAATTTTCCGTAAGGCCGGTTATCTGGCAGCGACGGAGTTTGCCCAAAACTGCCTGCCGCTTGATGGCAGCGAAGAAGAATTCCTGCTTGCTGTACAGGAAAAGCTTTTAGAGTTTAAAATTGGTATTTTCCGCGTAGAAAATGTTGATGTAAAAAAGTGCGAAGTTACTGTAACCGTGTACGAAGATTTGGATTGCAGCGGCTTGCCGCCTACACACGAAGTTGTGTGCAACTATGATGAAGGTTTTATTGCCGGTGTGCTAGAGGCTTATTACAAAAAGAAGTTTACAGTACGCGAAATAGATTGCTGGTCTAAAGGCGATCGCGTCTGTCGCTTTAAAGGAAGTTGGACTGATGATAGTGAATGAAAAATTACAGGATATTTTTAAAAGTGAAGAGCGGTTATTTACTTATCTAAAAAATGTGATCTATCATCCGTCCCAGGCGGAGTTGGATGTTAATAAACTGGAAGAGCATATGCGCCGCTTAGGCCAGGGTTTGAAATTTCTTGATGTCTGTTTAAAGGAAACTAAACAGTTATCGGATAACCTGGAAAACGGCGAATTTACAAAAACTGTGCCTGCGCGTGCCGATAATCCTTTTATCGGTCCGTATAAAACGCTGCAATCTAATTTGGAGCATCTTGTCTGGGTAACCAAATGCGCAGCTAAGGGCGAAGATAATTGCCATGTGGATTGCATGGGCGATTTATCTAAGGCTTTTAACGAAGTTTTTGCACAGCTGGAAGAGCAGCGTAAGCGTTTGGAAAAAAGCGCGCATATGGATGCGCTTACGGGCGTGGGCAATAGGCTGTATTTTGATTTACAGGTGAAAAAGCTGTGGCAGAAAAAGAAGCCTTGCACAGTAGCCTTTATTGACATGGATGATTTGAAATACTGCAATGACCATTTCGGGCATACAGAAGGCGATTTTTATATCATACAGATCAGCAATCTGCTGCAGCAGGTGTGCAATAAAAGTGAGCTGCTTTTTAGAATCGGCGGCGATGAGTTTGTTATTCTTTCTTTAGGTGCGAGTGAAAAGGAGCTGCAGGAACGCCTGGAAGCAGCGCATGAACGCTTTGTGAAAAAGATGAAGTCGCTGGTGAGCTATCCTTGCGGTTTTAGCTTTGGCTGTACACACGCAGATAAATTTGATGATGAATCGTATAATAACCTGCTTTTGGCTGCTGACCAAAAGATGTACGAATATAAGTTAAATAAGAAAAAGGAAACCTGGAGCAAGGCAGCTGTAACAAAAGCAGTGCATGTGCTGAGCGAAAATTATGGCTTGGAGAGCCGCATTTTTGAAGCACTGAGCAAAACGCTGAGCAATCGCTATATTTATGCCTGCAATCTGCGCACGAATATGTCACGCTGGTCGGCGAACGCTATAAAAGAGTTTGATTTGCCGGGTGAATATATGTTGGACGCGGGCAATATCTGGCTTGAGCGCATCCATCCTGATGATCGTGCTGCTTATATTGCTGATATTGAGGCGGTGATGAGTGGAAGAAAGCGTTACCATAATATGCAGTACCGTGCGCTGAATTCCAAAGGCTTTTATGTAATGTGTACCTGTGACGGTTATGTAATGCGTGGCGCAGATACAGAACCTGATATTTTTGTCGGGACGATTACGAACCACGGTGTGATTGATACGATAGATTCCGTAACTAATTTAGGTAATACATTCAGCTTTTTGGATTATATTACGGATTTACAAAAGCAGAAGCAGGCTGTGGATATTATGGTTATCGGCATCAGCGAGTTCCATGTTATCAACGACAGTTATGGTTATGAAGCAGGCAATATTGTCCTGCATAATTTTGCCCAGAAGCTGCTGAAAGTTGTGGGCAAGGATACACAGCTTTTCCGCTTGAACGGTGTGAAATTTGCTTTTGTGATGCACGAATTTTCTCGTGAGGCGATGCAGCAGCTTTACGAAAAGATTACGGTGATTGCTAACCATGAGCTGTATTTTGGCCAAAATCAGGCTAAGTTATATTTTGGCGCAGCAGCTATCCATTATGACAACGAAACTAATCTGATTACTCCGCTGCTTTCGGAGCTGGATTATTATATTAAAATGTCCAAACACGAGCATAACGGCGATTTTATTTACGTTGATGCGGAATACAGCCGTCTGGCGAAACGTCGTATTGCAATTTTGCGCGATGTAAAAAGCAGCGTGCTGAATAACTGCAAAGGTTTTTATCTGCAATATCAGCCGCAGACGGATTCCACAGGCAGGGTCATTGGCGCGGAAGCACTTTTGCGCTGGGAAAGTGTTACATGGGGCGTTGTGCCGCCCATGGAATATATTTCTTATCTGGAAGCAGATATTTATTTCTATGATTTAGGCTTGTGGATTTTGCGCAAGGCGATGAGCGAAGCTTTGAAAATTTTGCAGGATGAGCCTGATTTTGCGCTGAGCGTGAATGTTTCCTATAAGCAGCTGGAGCGTGATACCTTCCCGCAGGATGTGCTGGATATTGTTGAAAAAACAGGCTTCCCGGCGCAGAACCTGGTGCTGGAATTTACAGAGCACTGCCGCACGCTGAACGTGAACCGTTTAAAACAGATTGTAGCGTTCTTCCATTCGCATGGTATCCGTATTGCGGCAGATGATTTTGGTACAGGCCATGCAACACTTTTGCTTTTGCGTGATATCCATTTTGATACGATTAAAATTGACCAGAACTTTACGCGCGGGATGCTGGAGCATGTGAATGACTCTATTTTAGTAGAAGCTATGATTACCTGTGCTAAGCGTTTAGATATCAAAACCTGTGTGGAAGGCGTAGAAACACAGCCGCTGTTTGACGCAGCAAGGGCGTGCGGCGCAGCTTTCTACCAGGGTTATCTGATTGCTAAACCGCTGGATTTTCTGGATTTGCTAGAGTTTACGCATCAGCGTAATAAGAAGTTTTAAGGTAATGGTTTAAAGGTAAATTATGTCGGACTTTAGTTTATTTCCTGCTAAAAATGATGGCAGCTGGAAGGCTAACC
>CAVKDE010000077.1:0-7339 GCA_963654835.1 Duodenibacillus sp.
TGCACCTTTCTTGCAACTTCTTTCAGTGATGAAAGAAGTTGAATGAGATTAGAAGTGTAAACTACGGAAGAAGCAGAACGATATTTAATTGCGTCGCTTCTCATAAGCCAAAAATTTGCATACAAAAAGACCTGCAACCTTATGTCCCCATAAAGCCGCAGGCCTAACCCTCATAAATTCTCTCTTAAATTTTCTCCGCTTCCAGCACAATCCACGCACCATCAGCCTTTACAATCTTCCAATGCTTATTTTGCTCTTTCATAAAGCTATCATAACTAGAAGGCGTTACTACCACTAAACAGTAAGGATTTTGCTCCAACGTTGCATAAGGCATAACATTTTTGCTCGTCCAGGAAAAATCTTTCGGCACATAACCTGCAACCTCTTTTTCATGCATCAGCTTAACAATTTTGCTGTTGCTATAAAAAACTGCCGATGTAGGATATTTGCCGTACAAGCCAACTTCACTTTCAACCTGCGTCGTCAGCATCTCACCTAAATCTTTGGCACTGCGCACCTCGCTAAGCTGTTCAGCAATGCTAAAAACAAGCGCGATGTAAAAAACAACAGCGATAGAAGCAATACTGTAAATGCGTTCTCCCGTGCTCAGACGCAGAAGGTAATCCAGCATTACGCCCACAATCAAAGCCAAAGGCAGCAAAAAGAGCATTTCCGCAGCCACAAGGCCTTGGCTAACCGCCCACCATGCTCCACCTAAAAGCGTAGCAAAACCGGCACCAACAAAAAACATATAACCGTTTTCTAAATAACGCTCCTCATATTTTGCCAGCAAACCGCCCAAAAGCAGGCTTGCGGGGAACAAAAGCGGGTAGGTATAAGTAATATATTTAGTTGCCATGCATTGGAAGAAGCCAAAGATAACAACTGCCCAGAGCAGTAAAAATTTTTGCTGCTCGCTGATTTGAAGGCGACCATCCTTCCACCATTTATAAACAGCCACGGGCACCAAACCGCTCCATGGGAAAAGTGCCAAAAGGTTCACCAGCGTATAATAGTAGAACACATCATCGCGCGGATGCTCAGAAACGGTAGCACGCAAAAAGTTATGCGTACCAAAGAAAGTGTTGATAAAATCACTGCCATGCAGGCTGTACATCGCCGCATACCAGGGCACAGCAACAGCTGCGCACAGCAGCGTACCTGTCACAAGATGTATACGTCCCAAAACGCGCCAATCGCGCTGCCAAAGTAAAAACAGCGTGATAATCAGTCCCGGTAAAAGTACGCCGATAGGGCCTTTCGTCAATACGGAAAAACCTGCTGCCGCATACATAATATACCAATACTTCGCCTTGCCATCACGATAACCAAGGTAGAAGAAAAGCAGCGTCGCGCTAAAGAAGAAAAACAGCACAGCATCCGTAATCACAGATTTACTGATGAGAAAAAATTCCACACTGCTCAGTAAAACCAGTGCGCTAAAAAAGCCTGTGCGCGCATTTTGCAGCTTGCAGCCACCCCAGGCAACAAGCCCTAAGCCTGCCATACCAAAAAGTGCCGGGAAAAAACGCGAAGCAAACTCCGTAAAGCCAAAAATTTTATAAGCTAGCGCCGTCAGCCAATAGAAAAATATCGGCTTATCATACCAATAATGACCGTAAATCTGCGGTGAAAGCCAATCACCGCTCAGCACCATCTCTTTCGCTGTTAAAGCGTAGTTCGATTCCACACTATCTGTCACCAGCAAGCTGCCATTACCGGCAAAAAGCAAAGCTGCCGCAGCTATAAAAAGCACAAGCCAATATCTTCTTGGCATAAAAATTCCCCTTTCACAAGCAGGAACCTACATCCTGTTTTTTCGTTGAGTATAGTATAGCAAGGTATACTTAACGAACCCTGAAAGGGGAATTCATTTTAAATTCATGTTTTTAATGCATCAGATGCGTTAGCTTGCACAAGACACAAGAGAATGTGCCAGAGGCGATGAACAGTGACGAAGGCGTACTAAAGGTACGTCGAGGAGCTGTGAAGAAGCATATGGTGCATTATCTTGCGTCTTTAGGCAGGGTAACATACATTATTGTACCACAAGGCTTATTATCTAAAACCTTAATGCTGCCACCATGCTGATGCACAATCGCCCACGCCAGCGAAAGGCCTAAGCCAAGGCCTCCCTGACTACGGCTGCGTGCCTTATCCACGCGGAAGAAACGATCAAAAATTTTCTTTTTATCTTCATCACTCACGCCACAGCCTTCATCACGCACTTCCAGCACAAGGTGAGCTTTCACTGTTGCTGCACGCAGGGTTATCGTTGTGTTTTCCGGCGAATATTTCAGCGCATTATCCAAAAGGATAATTAAAAGGCGTGAAAGTGCCATCTCATCACCCTGCATAGCAAGGTCTTCCTGCACTTCCTGCTTAATCAGCATCTGCTTTTTCTCTGCCAAAAGTGCCAGCTGCGCCGCCACCTTATGGCACAGTGCCGTCATATCCACCTGCGCCGTATAAACAGGCAGGTTATCCTCGTCGCTGCGCGCCAACGTCATTAAATTTTCCGTCAGGCGGCTTAATCTATCCGCCTCACTATGCAGCATGGAGATTGATTCTTTAGCAAAATCGCTGTATTTGCTCTCCTCATCCTCCGCCAAGCCTTGCACAGCAAGCTTCATTACAGCCAAAGGCGTGCGCATCTCGTGCGAAGCATCAGCCGTAAACTGTTTTTGCTTTTCATACATTTTGCTTATAGGCAAAATATTGCGTCCTGACAGGCCATAGCCTATATAGCAGGCACCAATGTAAAGCACCAAAGCCATGCACAAAAGCCAGAACAGCGTTTTAAACGCAGCGTAATAATAAAACTCCATATTTTTAAACATATAGAGCGTCCCCAGTTTTACATCGCCGTCAGCAACAGGCGCAACAGCTGCCAGGTAACGGTAACGGGTTTCCCCCTTACCGTGCATTCTTAAAAGGCGCGAGCTTTCCATTTCTTTAGGCCAATCATTTTGATGACGCAAAATAGCCTGCCCTGCCTCGCCCGTACCCAGCTGGTTTAAAATCACCGTCTTGCCATCTGCAGCAACAAAATAAGCAAACATTTTCCCGCTGCGGATAGCGGTTTCAGAGCATGGTGCTTCTTTAGATTCAATCCATTCTTCACCCTCATGGTAAATCTGCGCGACAAGGTTTTCCTTTTCGTGATCTAAAATTTCCCACCAGATAAGCGTATACGCAGCAGCCACAATAGCTAAAATCAGCGCACCAAAAATAGCTGCATAAACGCAGGTCATACGCCTGCGCAGGTTTTCAAACGGCTTATTCCACATAATAGCCCACGCCCCGCATTGTCTTAATCAGCTCTTCACCGTTAAGCTCGGTAATTTTTTTACGCAATAAACGGATATGCACGTCCAGATTGTTCTCGGTAACGTCGCTGTCAATGCCCCAGATTCTATCCTGCAGCACAGTGCGCGGCATAACCTGGCCGCGGTTGCGCAGCAAAAGCTCCAGCAGTTTAAATTCGCGCGGACGCAGTTCTACCCTACGCTGCCCATACGCCAGACAATAGGTAGAGCTTTCCAGCGTATATTCGCCGTAACGCAAATTTTCCGCGCTGTACTGGCCTTGGCGGCGGCCAAGAGCGTGCAGACGCGCTACTAATTCTTCCAGTTCAAAAGGCTTTACCAGATAATCATCCGCACCACTATTTAAGCCCTGCACTTTATCTGCTAATGTATCCTTCGCCGTCAAAAGTAATATCCTGCCCTGATATTCCTCATCACGCAAACGGCGGCACAAATCAAGACCGCTCAGCTTAGGCATCATCCAATCCAGGACAAGCACATCATAACCATCTGCATAAACTGCATCGTAGGCAGCTTCGCCGTCCTGCACCCAGTTTACTGTGATATTTTGCTTTTTTAAGAGCATGCTCAAAAGCTTGCCCAAATTTATATCGTCTTCAGCTAATAAAATTTTCATGTTATCGCCTCCATTATCGCTATTGTACCATAATGCAGTATATGTTTGTAAAGTTAATTTTAGCTGAAAGCAAAAAAATCGCTGCCAAGAAAATTAATCCTTAACAGCGATTTTCATCACATAATATATCTGTTCAGTTCAGGCACAATTTCTGCATAAGTGCCTTTTTTATTGGCAAGCATTAAGTTTATCGCCCACACTGCATGCCCACGGTCGTCTTCCGTGCGCGTAGCCTGCAGCTTACGGCTTGCGCCGGTAAAACGCATAATCTCCTCCGCTTCTAAAAGCAGCGGCATATCCTCACGCTTGTAAGCAGAAAGACACGCATCTGAAAACATCACCGTCAGCATCAGCATATCATCCATACGCCAACATTCCAGACGGTAAGCGCGGCCATCGCTCAGTTTGCCTACAAAATAGCCTACATCCTGCACTCCATCCTCATCAGGCTCATAAGGAGAAGGCACATAATCAACCCTGCACGGAACAGGAAATTTTTTAATCAGCATCATTGTTCTCCTTGGTATACAAGAAAGCGTCCCAGAGCCAAAGGCTTTGGGACGCTTAACTGCATTATTATTCAGCTACAGGAGCTTCTTTTGCTTCGCCAGCTTCAGGAGCGGTTTCAGCAGGTTCTTCGTCCAATACAGGAACATTATATTTAACTTTAACGTCACGGTAACGGCTCATACCAGTACCAGCAGGAATCAGCTTACCAATGATAACGTTTTCTTTCAGACCTAAGAGCGGATCAACCTTGCCTTTGATAGCAGCATCGGTCAGTACGCGCGTAGTTTCCTGGAAGGAAGCAGCAGACAGGAAGGAATCGGTAGCCAAGGAAGCCTTGGTAATACCTAAGAGAATCGGACGACCTTCGGCAGGCTCTTTGCCGGCTTCCAGCATCTCGGTATTCTGCTCTTCAAATTCTGCTACATCAACGTATTCACCAGGCAGCATCGTGGTATCACCAGATTCTTCAATGCGAACCTTGCGCATCATCTGACGAACCATAACTTCGATATGCTTACTGTTGATATCTACGCCCTGAGATTTGTAAACGCCAACAACCTGGGATACCAGATAGTTCTGCGTTGCCTTTACGCCGCTGATGCGCAGTACATCATGCGGGTTCAGGGAACCTTCAGTCAGGCGGTCGCCTTGAGCGATTTCATCACCTTCAGCAACGGAAAGTTTTGCACCATACGGAATTGCATATTCCTGTTGTTCACCGTTAAAGGCATTGACAAATACCTTGCGGCTGTTGCCTTCTTGTACGATATGAACGTGGCCGCTAACCTCAGAGAGGATACCAGGATGTTTCGGCTTACGTGCTTCGAACAATTCCTCGACACGCGGCAGACCTTGGGTGATATCATCCGCACCTGCAACACCGCCGGTATGGAAGGTACGCATGGTAAGCTGGGTACCAGGTTCACCAATGGATTGAGCGGCGATAGTACCAACTGCTTCACCAACGTCAACATTTTTACCGGTTGCCAGGTTACGGCCATAGCACTTACGGCAAACGCCGAATTTAGCTTTACAGGTGAGTACGCTGCGGATTTTAACTTTTTCACGCAGCTGGCAGATACGCTCTGCCATAGGCTCGGTAACATATTCGTTGATATGATAGAGAATCTCGCCATTCTCGTCTTTAATATCTTCAGCCAGGTTACGGCCGATGATACGGTCATGCAGAGATTCGATAATGGTCTTTTCTTTCTTGCCTTCGGTAATAGCTTCAACCTCAATACCAGCGATTTCGTTATTGCGGATACGCAGTTCCTTAACAGTACCATCTGCCAAAATAGCATTAATAATGTCTTCGGTCATGGTATCGCCTTCATGTGCCAGCACTTCGCCTGCACCATTAACGATATCAGCAGCTACTTCTTTCGTATTAAAGTTGTGCATCATAGCTTCCTTCAATACATTGTGTGCAAAAGCATCGCTGATGTTGATGCGAACGGTTTCAATATCTTCACCATTCATATCATCAGTGGAATAGAGATTGATTTCTTCAACCTTAGCTTCATTAAGCTTGTTGAAGAGATCCTCGGTAATATTAGTATCAGCTTCAGCAATCAGGTTGCCTTCAGCGTCAAATACACCACTAGCCAAAGTACGGTTCATAACCTTTTCGCGAATCTTGTTCTGGCTTGCACCTAAAACAGTTTTGCTCAGGCGGTTACGTTCCTTCACAAGGTTCATGCCTACGATATCGCAGTCATCCTCGCGAACAATTACGTCCTGCGCAACGTCTACCAGACGACGGGTCAGATAACCAGAGTCAGCAGTACGCAGTGCGGTATCAGCCAAACCTTTGCGGGCACCATGGGAAGAAATGAAGTATTCCAAAATGGTTAAGCCTTCACGGAAGTTTGCTTTAATAGGACGGTCAATGATACGGCCGGAAGGATCGGCCATCAAACCACGCATACCTGCCAGCTGACGAATCTGCTGTTTGTTACCGCGGGCACCGGAATCAGCCATCATGGATACAGGATTGAACTTATCCATGGTAGATTTCATCAGGATATCGGTAACTTTATCAGTTGCATCGTTCCACAGGCCAATAACCTTACGATAACGCTCGTCATCACTCATCAAGCCACGACGGAACAGACGCTCAACCTTATCAACCTCGTGCTCGGTTGCTTCCAGGATTTCACCTTTTTCCTTAGGAATCTTGATATCAGATGTTGCGATAGAAATACCGGACTTACAAGCGTTGTCATAGCCCATTTTCTTAACAATATCCAGAACCTCGGCAGTACGCAGGTTACCGTACAGTTTGTGTGCTTTCGCAACCAGTTTGCCCAGTTCTTTCTTATCAATCAGCTTGCCCAGATGCCAGCCATCTGCTTCTTTGTGGAAATAACGCATTTCCAGAGGCAGCTCGCCGTTGAAAATAGTATTGCCGACAGTAGTAGTAACGAGAGATACGCCACTTTCGCCTACAGCAGCACCTTTTTCTTCATCATAGATTTCGCTGTTGGGGATGTATACTTTAATCAGTGCCTGCAAAGCTACAGCTTTGTGGAAGTAAGCCAATTGAGCTTCATCTACACTGCTATAACGGTTGCCTTCACCTTGTGCGCCTTCTTTAACGATGGTCAGGTAGTAAGAACCCAAAACCATATCCTGTGTAGGCACAGCAACAGGTTTACCATCTTTAGGAGCTAAGATGTTATTTACAGACATCATCAACATACGTGCTTCGGCCTGAGCTTCAACGGAAAGCGGCAGATGGACAGCCATCTGGTCACCATCGAAATCGGCGTTATAAGCAGTACATACCAAAGGATGCAGCTTAATAGCACGGCCTTCAGATAGGATAGGCTCGAAAGCCTGAATGCCCAATCTGTGCAGGGTCGGTGCGCGGTTAAGGAGT
>CAVKDE010000078.1:0-1983 GCA_963654835.1 Duodenibacillus sp.
ACTATTAACTATGATCATCCAAGTGCTTTGGAAACAGATTTATTAGTTCGGCATTTAGAAGCTTTAAAGCAGGGAAAGAGTATTGAGTGCCCTGTTTATGATTTTGCTCAGCATAATCGCAGCAATAAAGTTATTACGATTGATCCTAGCCGCGTTATCATCGTTGAAGGAATCCTGATTTTGCATGATGAACGTTTGAGGGATCTTTTTGATATTAAAATTTATGTAGATGCGGATGCTGATGAACGAATTTTGCGTCGTGCTTTGCGTGATATTAAAGAACGTGGTCGTGATTTAGATAATATTATTGAACAATATCTGACGACGGTTAAACCTATGCATTATATGTATGTCGCACCGACAAAATATTTGGCGGATATTGTCATCAATAGCGGTCTTAATGATGTTGCTTTTGATATAATTAAGGTTAAAATCCAGAATCTTTTAGGCGAGGTATAGCGGATGAATTTTTTGCTTAACATTATAGGTATTATAGCGATTATCGGTCTTATGTATGCTTTTTCCAGCAATAGAAAAGCTATTAATAAAATGCTTGTTTTAAAGGCGTTGGCTTTGCAATTTGTTATTGCTTTTGTCTGTGTTAAATTTCCTGCGGGTATTTTTATAGTGGAACAAATTTCTAACGCTATAGGGCAGGTGCTTAGCTATGCTAAAGATGGTTTGATGTTTGTTTTTGGCAGCCTGGCGGATCCTTCAACTGCTCCCGGATTTATTTTTATCATCAGCGTTTTAGGCAATATTATTTTTATAGGTGCTTTGGTTAGTGTACTGTTTTATACAGGCATTTTAGGTTTTATCATTAAAAAGCTTGGCTGGTTAGTTAATAAGGTTATCGGTACATCTCATACAGAAAGTTTTATCTGTGTAGGTAATATTTTTCTTGGCCAGACGGAATCACCGCTTTTAGTGAGCAAATATCTGCCTAGCATGACGAACAGTGAAATTATGATGATTTTAATTTCCGGTATGGGTTCTATGTCTGTAAGTATTTTAGGCGGTTATAATGCTTTAGGTATTCCTGTGCAGCATCTTGTTATTGCCAGCGTGCTGGTGCCTATGGGATCTATTGCTATTGGTAAAATTCTTTATCCGGAAACAGAATATCAGCTGAAAACAGATAATCTGGAACTGACTGCCAATAAAGGCGCGAATATTGTTGAAGCGGTAACGAATGGCGCGATGGATGGTATGCAGATGATTATTGCTATTGCCGCTTCTTTAGCAGCGATTATTTCTATGGTTGGCTTGTGCAATGGCGTTTTGGCTAATTTTAATATCACGTTGCAGGAGATTTTGGGTTGGTTCTTTTATCCTGTTGCTTTTCTCCTGGGAGTGGGGGAACATATGGAGTTCGCCGCTCAGCTTTTAGGCTGTAAGATGGTGATGAACGAATTTATTTCTTTTGAAATGTTAGGCAAAGTAATCAACACTTTGGATGCACGCACAGCGTTAGTGCTGAGTGTATCACAGGCAGGTTTTGCCAATATCGGCAGCATGGGCGTGTGCATTGGCAGCTTGGGCAGTTTGTGCCCGACACGTAAATCTGATGTATCACGCTTAATTATTAAGGCTCTGATGGGCGGCTTTTTCGTTTCGGTTATGAATGCGATGTTTGTTGGCCTGATTATGAGCTTTTAAAAGCAGAAAATTTCTGCGTGATATAGAGTGAAAGTGCAGCCTTTGTATAAAATTTAACATTTTCAGCAGATTTTGCAAGGAAAGTACTTGTACAGTGCTGTAATCTATGGTAAAATATCATGGTGTAAAAATATGCACGCAGGAAAATTCATCTGTTGGCTGCGTCTAGCCGCGCA
Source organism: Duodenibacillus sp. (assembly GCA_963654835.1). Lineage (GTDB taxonomy): Bacteria > Bacillota > Negativicutes > Acidaminococcales > Acidaminococcaceae > Phascolarctobacterium_A. The sequence goes on from CAVKDE010000078.1 coordinate 1,836, forward strand.
GTTAAGAATTGAAGTTAACCCAATTCCTGCGGAAGAAAAAACAGGAGGAAACACAAAAATGGCTATTATCTCTATGAAACAATTACTTGAAGCTGGTGTACATTTCGGTCACCAAACCCGTCGTTGGAACCCTAAAATGGCTCCTTAC
>CAVKDE010000078.1:1993-7338 GCA_963654835.1 Duodenibacillus sp.
GAGAGAAACGGTATCTACATTATCGACCTGCAAAAAACTGTAAAAAAGGTTGACGAAGCTTACAACTTCATCCGTGAGGTTGCTGCTGCCGGCGAAAACATTCTGTTTGTTGGTACCAAAAAACAAGCTCAAGAAGCTATGAAAGAAGAAGCTACCCGCTGCAACATGTTCTTCGTTAACGAACGTTGGCTGGGCGGCATGCTGACCAACTTCAAAACCATCCAAACCCGTATTGCACGTCTGCGTAAACTGGAAGCTATGGAAGCTGACGGTACTTTCGACGTTCTGCCGAAAAAAGAAGTTATCGGTCTGAAACACGAAATGGAAAAACTGACCAAATACCTGGGTGGTATTAAAGATATGAAAAAACTGCCGGGCGCAATGTTCATCGTTGATCCTCGCAAAGAACACATCGCTGTTCTGGAAGCTCACAAACTGAACATTCCTATCGTTGCAACTGTTGACACCAACTGCGATCCGGACGAAATCGATCATGTAATCCCTGCAAACGATGATGCTATCCGCGCTGTAAAACTGCTGACTGCTAAAATGGCTGACGCTGTTTTGGAAGGTCGTCAAGGTATGCAAACCGAAGAAGCTGCTGAAGAAGCACCTGCTACTGAGGAAGCTGAATAATTTTAATTACATTTGAGGAGGAATAACTGATGGCTCAAATTACTGCTGCATTAGTTAAAGAACTGCGTGAACGTACTGGCGCAGGCATGATGGACTGCAAAAAAGCTCTGACCGCTGTTGAAGGCGATATGGATAAAGCTATTGACTTCCTGCGCGAAAAAGGCTTGGCTGCTGCTGCTAAAAAAGCTGGCCGCATCGCTGCTGAAGGTGTTGTTGGTGCTTTCGTTAGTGCTGATGGCAAAACCGGCGCAATTGTAGAAGTTAACTGCGAAACTGACTTCGTTGCAAAAACTGACGGCTTCAAAGAACTGGTTGAAAAAATTGCTGCTCATATCGTTGCAACCAAACCTGCTGATATTGAAGCTCTGCTGGCTTCCGAGCTGGACGGCCAAACCGTTGAAGCTTTGGTAACTGCAAGCATCGCAAAAATCGGCGAAAAGATTTCTGTTCGTCGTTTTGCTCTGTATGAAGCTCCGGAAGGCGTTGTTGCTACCTATATCCATGGCGGCGGCAAAATCGGCGTTGTTGTTGAATTAAAAGGCGGCAATGCAGAACTGGGCAAAGACGTTGCAATGCACGTTGCAGCTGCTAACCCTGGCTACCTGACTCGTGAGCAAGTTCCTGCTGCTGAACTGGAGCACGAAAAAGAAGTTCTGTCCGAACAAGCTAAAAATGAAGGCAAACCGGAAAAAATCATCGAGAAGATGGTTATGGGCCGTATCAACAAATATTACAAAGAAGTTTGCCTGGTTGATCAAGAATTCGTTAAAGATCCGGATCAAACCGTTGGCAAGCTGGTAAAAGCTGCTGGTGCTGAAGTTTTGGCATTTGCTCGTTTCCAACTGGGCGAAGGCATTGAAAAGAAACAAGAAGACTTCGCTGCTGAGGTTATGTCTCAAATTAAATAATAGTGGTTTCCACACAAGAAAAGGGGCTTTTAGCCCCTTTTTTGATAAAATCGGAAGGATGATGAAAATGAATAAGTTTGTGAAATTGGCTCTTGTGGGCATTTTGACCGCATTTGCAATTGTTGCTGCCGGTTGTGGCGGTGGTGCTAAAGATGATGGCAAGGTTGATATGAATAAACCTGTTATCGTTGGCGTTAATCCTGGCCCGCACGCTATCATTATGGATAATGTAAAGAAAATTGCGGAGAAAAAAGGCTTGAAGATTGAAGTTAAAGAGTTCAGCGATTTTGTAACACCAAACTCTGCTTTGGCTGCCGGTGAAATTTGGGCTAACTGCTTCCAACATGAACCGTTCCTGAAAGCAACGATGCAGAAAGAGCCTTCCTTCAAGCTGGCAAAAGCGTTTAATACTGCACTGTTCCCAATTAACATTTATTCTAAGAAACTGAAACCTGGCGACACCATTCCTGATGGTGCGAAGATTGGTATTCCTAACGATCCGACTAACGGTGGCCGTGCAATTTTGCTGCTTGCGGCTAATAACCTGATTAAGGTTAAAAATCCTAAAGATGTAACCACCAGCGTTAAAGATATTACGGAAAACCCGCATAACTTCCAAATTATTGAACTGGAAGCTGCTGCTATTCCTCGCAGCCTGGATGATTTAGACTGCGCTGCTATCAACACTACTTATGCAATCAGTGCTGGTCTGGATCCTGCGAAAGATCCTATTTTGCGTGAAACTAAAGATTCCCTGTATGTTAATATTGTTGCTGTACAGGAAAAAGATCTTAATGACCCGCGCCTGAAGATTTTCCAGGAAGCTTATCAGTCCAAGGAAAATGCTGAGTTTATTGAAAAGCAGTTCCCTGGTTCTGTTTATTTGGGCTGGGATCAAAAATAATTACTTTTTAAGCCAACGAATAAAACATCATCTGCTTCAGAAAAGCTCCTAGGAGTATTATTTATACGCCGTCGTCGCTTTTCTTCGCATCTGATGCTTTCTCGTTGGCTTTTGGTTTGCAATTATAAAAATTATAGGGAGCAATTTTACCATGGATATTCAAAAACATATCAATGAAATCTGGCCTAAGCTGCACGCTTTAGCAGAGCCTGCATTTAAAGAGGTGCGTACCGCGGCGTTCTTAGCGGAATTTTTGCGTAAGCTGGGTTATGAGGTGACAGAACGCGTGGGGGATACTACTGCTATTGTCGCTACGCTCGACAGCGGCAAACCGGGGCCTACGGTAGCAGTACGCACAGACATGGATTGCCTGCTCTTTAAGGAAGAAGATGGCAGCTTAACGCCTATTCATGCGTGTGGGCATGATGGCCATATGACTACGGTTTTGGGCGTGGCACAGCTTTTAAAAGAGCAGGGTTTGCCTTACGGCAGAGTGAAGATTCTTTGCCAGCCAGCAGAGGAAATTGGCAAAGGCGCACTTGCTTTGCTGGGCGCGGGCGCGTTAGACGATGTGGATTACGCATTAGGTTTTCACCTTATGCCGGAAGATATGGCCAAAAGCGGACAGATCATTGCGCAGATTAACTGGACAGCCTGCACACTGATGGAGGGCGAAATCCGTGGCTTGGCAGCGCATGGTTCGCAGCCGCATTTGGGTGTGAATGCGATTGATGTTGGTGCAGCGATTGTAGGCGCAGTGAATGCACTGCACAGCAATCCGCTTTTAGGTGGCAGTATCAAAACAACACGCTTTTTAGGTGGAGCTGGTTCACTTAACGCTATTTGTGATAAAGTAAGCATAGGCTTCGATTTACGCAGCACGTCGAACGCAGAGATGCTCACGCTGCGCCAGAAGGTGCATGATATTGTCGTGAATACGGCTAAACTTTTTGGTGCGGAGGCAGATTGTCATATTGTTGGTACTTGCCCCGCAGCGGAGGCAGATGCTTCGCTTTTGAAGCTGACGCAGGACGTTATTGTGGGCGAGCTTGGGGCTAATGGCCTGATTCCCGCAGCTAATATTACGGTAGGAGAGGATTTTAACTTCTTTAAACAGGAAAAGCCGCAATTAAAAACAGCAAGCCTTGGCATTGGCTGCGATTTAACACCTGGCTTGCATGACCGCAATATGCATTTTGACCACAGTGCGCTGGAAAATGCAGTAAAAGTGCTCGCGCAGCTGACGCTGAGAATTTTGGCAGAAAGACCGTAAAACAAAAAGATGAGACTATATCCTGACGATATAATCTCATCTTTTTCGCTTCTTTTATACTTCACGCTTCTTCAATCGCTTTTACAATTGTGCTTACAGCTTTGTCTTTTAAATCGGTAGCTTCAATGCAAGGCATAAATTTAGCATTTGGGCATGCTGCCTGCATATCTTTTTCGCTGCTGCCTTTACCACTGCTGCCATAGGTGCAGACGGGGATAATGGTTTTACCCGCAAAGTCATTTTCCTCTAAAAAGCTGAGAATGATATTAGGGCAGGTGAACCACCAGATGGGGAACATAACGACTACGGTATCGTATTTATTTAAATCTTGAGGCTTGGCTTTAATAGCAGGACGTGCGTGCTGCAAATTTTCAATTTTAGCCTGCGCTACGCAGAGCATATAATTTGACGAATAATTTTTAACAGGTTCGATAGCAAAAGCAGCAGCGTTAATATTCTTAGCAACATCTTCCGCTAATTTTTCAGTAATTCCTGTGCGGGAAAAATAAGCAACTAATGTATTTTTCATGGAAATAACCTCACTTTCATATATGTATATTATAGCTTTTGCAGGATGAATTTACAAATTTATTTTGCTTGCTGTAAAACTGTTTCTTGATGAAATTTTTCTGCAACAGCTGCCTTTTTGTGCTATACTATACTTACTAGAACAAAATTCATCTGCAAAGGAGTTGTTCCTCATGGAAGAAGCTGTATTATACGCTGTAGAAAACAACATTGCGACGATTACGCTGAACCGTCCTAAGAGCCTTAATTCAATGAATGATGCTTTGATTGACGGTTTGCACGCTGCGCTGGATAAAGCAGTTAGCGATGATGCTGTGCGTGCTATCGTACTCACCGGTAACGGCAAAGCTTTTTGTGCTGGCGGTGATTTGAGCTATCTTAACGGCTTGGATGGCACTGCAGCGAAGAAAACCTTTATTGCTAAGGTAGGGGACGTTGCTAAGCGCATTACGACGATTGAAAAGCCTGTGCTTGCTTATGTCAACGGTGTTACTGCCGGTGCTGGTGTAAATTTGATGCTGGCGTGTGATTTAGTTTATGCTTCCAGCAAAGCACGTTTTGGTGAAAGCTTTGCGAAGGTGGGGCTTATTCCTGACTGCGGTGGTTTATATTTCCTGCCGAAAGCTATTGGCGTACACAAAGCTAAAGAGCTGATGTTCACGGGTGATTTGATTGATGCTGCGACAGCACTTGAACTTGGCATGCTGAACCATGTTTATGACGACAGTGAGCTACGCGATAAAGTTTATGCAATGGCAGCGCGTTTAGCTGCAAGTGCACCGCTGGCGATTGGCCTGACGAAAAAATATCTTAACAATACGGCACTTACTTTAGACGAAGTGCTGGCTATTGAAGAAACAACACAATCTCTGCTTATGGGTACGGATGATTGTAAAGAAGGCATTGCTGCTTTCTATGAGAAGCGCGCACCTAAATTTACAGGCAAATAATGAATTTTTAACGGAACTGTCACACAAAATGCTGTAATAGTTCCGTTTTCTTTTTGACGCGGGAACGGTAAATGATGTATAATATTTCTATTAAGATATTTTTGAAATTCATTTGGAGGATTTTATGCTTGATATTAGTACGATGA
>CAVKDE010000079.1:0-7213 GCA_963654835.1 Duodenibacillus sp.
ACTAAATGCACAGGATGCTTATCGCTGTTTAAGGTATCACCCAAAAGCTGGATAGTGCGTTGTCCCGGATTATAAGCTAAAGCCACAGCACTGACAAGCATCAGCAGTGCAGCAAATAAAAATGTCAGCAAAGATTTTTTCATGTCATCACCTCATCGAGTTTTTCTTATATTATAGCATATCCGTCTGAATTTAAGCACGCCTGTCGAAAAAATTTTGTAAACGCGCTCTTAGTATGAAGCAGAACTTTTTTGTATTATATCTAAATTGACAAATGTTTTTCGGGGGGGGTATAATGCAATTAGATAATTAGCATTGTTTTAAATAACCCTAAGATTTTTTGTTACGCAAGCAACTCTTGCAGGAAAGGCACACATGTTAGAAAAAGCAAAATCCATTTTTGGCGCGGAAATTGAAAAAAATATGCTCGCTATGCTCAACGCACTGTGTATTCATTACACAGCTGCCTTTTGCTGCGATTTGCGTACTGACCACATGGAAAACATCAAGAAAAAAGAGTTTTCGCATACCGCAATCACCAAATCCAATTATAGAAGCATCCAGAGCTATCGTGAATGGATTGATTACACCTATAATAACATTATAATTAAGGAATCAGCACCTGATTACCTAAAAATTTTTGACGCGCAAAATTTAATGCAACGCCTCACCAAGCAAGAAAGCTTTGTTTATCGTCACAAAACCTTACCTAACAGTGCAGGCATGGAATATTTTGAACTTGTTGTTGTGCGTTTATCTGTAGATGAAAACAGTTTTAAAATCATCCTTGGTTACAGACCAATTGACGATCTTGTGCGTGAAGAAATTGAAAACCACAAAAAGATGGAGCACGCCCTCAAGCTTGCAGAAAACGCCAACGAAGCAAAAACTAATTTTCTGCGCCATTTAAGCCACGATATCCGTACACCCATCAATGGTATCTTAGGTATGATTGAAATGGCCGAGCATTATAAGCACAATCCTGCAAAAGTTAACGAATGCCATCAAAAAATGCGCGGTGCAATTGAATATCTTACCTCACTTGTCAGCAATGTATTAGATTTAGGTAAATTGGAATCAGGTAAAATTGTTTTAGAACACGAGCCCTTCAATTTAGGTGCGCTGCTGCTCAAGCATCTGGTTATTGTAGAAACATTAGCAAAGGAAAACGGGATTTCCCTGCATGGCGGCAAAGCTATGAGTGTGCTGCGCCACCGTAAGCTTATCGGCAGCCCCACGCATTTAATCCGTGTGCTGATGAACCTTGCCAACAACGCTATAAAATACAACCATACAGGCGGGGCAATTACGCTCTACTGCACGGAAGTTTCCAGTGATGAAAACACCGCAGTCTATGAATTTGTCTGCTCCGATACAGGCCTTGGCATGAGCAAAGATTTCCAAAAACATGCCTTTGAACCTTTCACGCAGGAAGGCAAAGAAGCACTTTCCACTTATACAGGTTCAGGCCTTGGGCTTTCCATTGTTAAAAAAATTGTTGAGCAGATGCACGGCACTATTGCTTTAGACAGCGTAGAAGGCCAAGGCACAACTTTTATTGTAACTATCCCCTTTGAAATTGATAAAAGGCCTGCGCTACTAGAAGTAACCAAACCTCTCGCTATAGATTTACACGGCAGGCACGCTTTGCTTGTGGAAGATAATAAACTCAACCGCGAAATTGCCAAAATGCTGCTAGAGGATGAAGGCCTTATTATCACTACTGCGGAAAACGGTTTAGAAGCATTGAACACCTTCAAAAGCAATGAAGCAGGCCATTTCTCCTTTATCTTTATGGATATTATGATGCCTGTAATGGATGGTCTGGAGGCAACGCACCAAATCAGAGCTTCGCAAAAAAGCGATGCTAAAACAATCCCCATTATCGCTATGTCAGCCAATGCTTTTAAAGATGATATTAAAAAAAGCCTTGCCGCCGGAATGACAGCTTATCTGACCAAACCCTTAGATATCACTAAACTTAAACAGACTCTTTATGCAACTGCTTTAAAGTAAAAAATTTATCCCCTGCTGCACACTAATATACAGCAGGGGATTTTTATCTATAAATCCAGTTATCTTTACTTGGAAATATTTTGCTTATAACTTTAGAAGCTATAGCTTAAGCCAACATTTACGCCCCAATCGCGTTTTAAATTACTGCCGCTCACGCGTTCCACATCAAACGTTAGCTTAGATCCTTTACTCAAATGATAATCAATGCCTGCGCCGTATTCTACGCCCCAGCCACCAATGTTATCTTCGTAACGCGCACTTCGTTTATCTGCCATTATAGTAGTAGCTACATCACCGGCAAAATCATATAGCGCCGCTGCTTTCACATAAAAATTACCACGCTGGCTTAAATTTCTCCCCAACTTGAAACCGCCGCGCAAGGCAAAACTATCAAACGCAGCATTGGCAACCTGCGCTGCTGTGCCATTAATGCTAACATTATAATCCGCTGCACCCATATGTACGTAGCTCAGTTTAGCCATCGGCTCCACAAACCAATCATCAGCAAGTTCCATCTTCCTGCCCACTATCGCACTAAGGCTATACGCCGGTGCAGAAAATTCTCCCTCAATTTTTTGCAAGCTGCTCCCAAAAGTTTCCGAACCTATAACACCCAAAGCTTTGCTCTCACTTTTTATTCTGCCTGCTTTTGCTTCAAGGTTTAAATATTCGCCGCTGCTGCCCTGCCATTGGCCGTACACTGTGCCAACATTCGTCCTTACTTTACCATTGCCACGGTCAAGCTGCGTATTGCCACGCACCTGCATACCACTCACACCAAAAGTCCAGTCATTTCCAACATAAGCATCATAACCAAGCTCTACGCCGTTGTACTTTACTTGCGCACCATCAGCCTTAACCTTGCCGCCAAGATATTTTGCCCACACTTCTTCATGCACGCTGCTTTCACGCACTTCGCCTAAATGTTCATGTAAAGCATTGTCCGCACCCAAAACCGTAACTGCATTAGCAGCAGCAGCTCTATTGGCAGCTTGCATAGTAAGCTGGGAAGAAGAAGCCTGCGCTGCAACATCCACTTTATTGATAACAATATTATTAGCCGCATCTTTTTGTGCTTCCATGCTGTAAGCATATTTCCAGATACCGTTATCGTAAGTTAAATTATTTACTTTATTGATAAGAGTATCAACTTCAACATTATCAGCACAAGCAAAAATAGTTATAGCGTTAAACCCATCCTGATCAGCATAACCGTTCTTCATGCCTTCATCAAAAATATTTACGTTCAATTTGCCGCTGCCATTAACGCCAGAAGCAAAAATTAAATCACTATTAGGCGCATCGTTATCTATATCACTAATTTTACTGCTATCAGCATGTATAAAAACATCATTATTTAAGCCAACAAGATTTAAAGAACCTCTAGTCACCAACACATGAGGACCAGCATTTTCTTGCTCTTGACCATCATAAAAATATACTTTGGCATTATTTAGCGTTGTATTGCCATTTATACGGGTAACGCCATCTATAACTAATGTAGAATCAGTAATATTTACAACGTCGCCACTAGCAGCACTACGGGCAATAGAAGGTTTGCTTATAGACGTGTCTCCGCTCAGTCTAAGTAGTGAATCATTATTAACAGCAACAGTGCCATTGATATTAATTTCGTCAGCAGCTTTTAACTCCAGCGAAGAATTATCTACACAAACATTTCCGACCAATTGAACAGAATTATTTTTGCTTGCTAATTTAACATTCGCTTGACCATTAGCACTAATTGCAAAAACATTTTCCGCAGAGCCGTTAATATTTGATCCTAGTGGTGCGTTTACTGATACTGTTATATCATCATCTGCCTGCATGTTAATATTAGAATTATAGGCAAAAAGAGCCACAGCACTATTATCTCCGAGAAAATCATTAACTTGAGAGCTGATATCTATTTTCCCCTGCGCATAAGCAGCAAAATCAGAATTTCTCGCTACTACACCACTTATAGCCCCCAGCAATTTTTCCGGAGGCAGTTCATCTTCATCTTTATATTCATCGTCAACGTAAACCTCAGCATCCTCAGTATCATCTGAACTCCACTTATGTTTACTGATAGCTGTGGAAATATCTAGCGAACCCCCTGCCTCAATAGAAGCATTAGCATTATTTAATACAATTCCACCTACCATAGCATTATGGCTGCCTTCTGTATCCGCACTAATTTTTACATCACCATTAGTTTTTATATTCATATCATGCTGCTTTAAATCAATACCTGTAGCATAAAATTTTTCAGTTCCATTCATTTTTTCCGAAACATATGCTGTAGCAGTAACAGATACATTTCCTGCATTAATATTCGTGCTTCCACCATTAGTTCCGCTTATGCCTGTGGCAGTAATAACTGCACTATCATTAGCGTGAAATAAATATGCCACAGATTCAATGCCCAGCTCACCGTTAACGGAAAAATCTATATTAGCATTGTTGCTCGAAATGACCTTACTCCCGGCAGACGGAATCCCCTTAGCGCCAGCACTTATTTTTAAATCATCCTCTGTAGAAGTAATTTTTAATTGCTCTACATTCTTTGCATAAAGAAAATTTACGTCAGTCCCAGGAGCATATTCTCCCATACTAGGATATAATTCTCGCTTTTGTTCACCTTGTAAATCAACAAACCGTAGCAGATAATATTCTTCTGCGCTAGCATCTAGGGAATACCCCATCGCCATCACAGAAAGCAGCACTGTCGCTGCTAATTTTGCACCTTTGCCTGCCAATTTTTTCATCATCTTCCCCACTTTCGTTTATAAATAAATTCTTTCTTTAAACTTAATTTTCTTAACTTTTACAATTCTATTATAAGTGCTAGTCCCCCCCGGTCAAGCAAAAGTTTATTGAAAATGTACTATTTGAAAAAGCAGGCAGCGAAATAATATACGAATTTGAAGAACTTACGCCAAATGAAGTCAGACATTTAGCACTTAATACTAATTCTCCTAAAATATATCCTATTGCTGAAAACAAACGCATAAAAAAATATAAAGCCAAATTTGCTGCGTAAAATGAAAATAGACTCATCCTCTTTGGGATGAGTCCGAGAAAAATTTTAGTTATTTTAGTTGTCTACTTGACAAGGAGCTGATCACAAGGTTAAAAAATCTAATTTTATGAGGTCTTTTTATAGCAAATTTCACTCTTGTTCCTGCAAATAAAAAATTGCTTTCTGCCTTTCTATTTCTGCACGCAGTTCATCTTCAGTAGGCAAATATAGTTTATACTTTGCTGCAAAAAGCTGCTCATTACCATGAAGTATGGAGTATTTTGCCACATCCGCATTAGTTTCTGCACACAATAACAAGCCAAGCGTAGGATTATCATCCGCACGGCGTTTAAATTCATCATACATTTTTACATACATATCCATCTGCCCAACATCCTGATAACTCAACTTATCTGCCTTTAAATCAATCAAGACAAAGCACTTTAAAATATAATTATAAAACACTAAATCAATATAATAGTCTGCTTCTTCTGTATGGATATGTTGCTGTCTAGCTACAAACGCATAGCCTTTGCCAAGTTCCATGATAAATTTCTGCAAATTAGTTATAATACGTTCTTCCAGCTTGCTCTCGGTAAAACTAGCATCTTGCTGCAATCCTAAAAATTCTGTTATTATAGGATTCTTTATAAATTCCAATTTATCCTGCTGATAATTCTTTGTTTTTTCCCGCATTTCAGCTATAACAGGTACTTTCTTCTGTGATGTAAGCAAGCGATAGTAATATTGCGTATCTATATTACGTTGCAAAGTGCGAACAGACCAAGTCTGTTCATAAGCCTCTTTTTCATACCAAGCACGAGCTACTTTATCTGCTACCTTCAATAAAACTCTATAGTGTGTCCAGCTGAGTAAATTTTCAGATTTTCCACTCACTGGGTGGAAAATCTTTTTATACTCCTTATAAAAAGAATAAAATGAATATAAGTTAGTCTTATTAAAACCTTTGCCATACTTTTCTGTCAAACTATTTGAGATTATTTTAATTATTTGCAAGCCATATTTTCCCGTTCTATTTCCGGTTTTTAACACTTCTTGCTCAATACGATAGCCAATCAGCCAATTACGCTTTAGCAAAGTTACATTTATCGCCTTATATGCATCGCTTCTAGATTTTTCAATAATCTTTTGCATATCTGCTAAAATATCATTAGTCGCTAAAAAATCAATTTTATTGTCTTGGTTTATCACCTAATCACCTCCGAGTACAGTAAGCATACAATAATTAACTTTTCTAAGCCTATTATAGGTTTATTTTTGCAAAGCGTCAATAAATATAGACGTATTTAAAAAGCATTACAACAAAAAATAAGAGCAATAATTAGAGTACAATTAATTGTTGCCTATCAGCTTTACGCCAACACAAAAAAAGTGTATGATTAACATAAAGCATTACCAAATGAATGGAGTTTTGACCATGTTTATTTGTGATTGCCATTGCGACACGCTTACCGAATTATATAAAAAGAACGCGGAGCTTTACGAAAACGACCAGCATTTTGATATAAAACGCCAGATTGCCATTGGCGGCGGCCTACAATTTTGCGCTATTTATGTGCCTACGCCGGAGTTTCGCTATTACGGTGGGCTGCGCTACACCTTACAGCTCTTGGATAAATATCTGCAAGAAGTAAAAAAACTGCACGCAGCAGGCATTGATGTTTTGCAGGTGCGCACAAAAGAAGACGCAGCAGACGTTTTAAACCATAAGGCAGCAACGCTTTTAGCGATCGAAGAAGGCGGTGCTATTGACGGCAGCTTAGAAGCACTGCGTTGTCTTTACGAGCTTGGCGTGCGTGCGATGACGCTCACCTGGAGCAACCGCAACGATATTGCTGACGGTGTAAACGAGGAAGGCAGTGGTGGCGGCTTAACTGTCTTTGGCCGCAAAGTTGTAGCGGAGATGAATAAGCTCGGTATGCTCGTGGATGTTTCCCACATTGCTCCCGCAGGCTTCTGGGATGTTATTGAAACCAGCACCAAACCTATTATCGCTACACATTCCAACGCTAAAGCTCTTTGTCCACATCCGCGTAACCTGGATGATAAACAGATTTTGGCAATTAACGAAAATGACGGTTTAATCGGCATTACCTTTGCCGGACAGTTTTTGGAAAACGATTACAATGATGCCTGCATTGAAAGCGTTTACCGCCATATTGATCATATGCT
>CAVKDE010000080.1:0-7202 GCA_963654835.1 Duodenibacillus sp.
ATACTGTACTGAGTATACAAAGAGACATTATCAATTCTTATGAAGATGATATGGTAAAATACGCAGATAATAAAGATAAACCACTTATCAAGGATTGCTTTCAATCTATCCCCAGACAACTTAGCAAAGAAAATAAAAAGTTTCAGTATTCATTAATAAAAAAAGGCTCTACGGCATCACGCTTTGCCGGTTCGCTGCAATGGATTGAAGATGCAGGCATTATTAAACGCTGCCATAATCTTTCGCTTCCGGAGCTGCCATTAGACGGTAATGCAATAAATGATGTTTTTAAAGTTTATATGCAGGACACCGGTCTTTTTATCAGTATGCTAGAAGATGGTACGCAGTTTGATATTTTGCAAGGCAATTTATACGGCTATAAAGGTGCTATTTTTGAAAATCTAGCAGCAGATATTTTTTCTAAAATGGGGCGTAAGCTTTACTATTACCATAAGGATTCAGGCCTGGAAATTGATTTCGTTATGCGCTATAAAGGCAAAGCCACACTTGTAGAAGTAAAAGCGGTAAGCGGCAATGTAAAAAGCTGCAAAACTATTTTACGCCATCCGGAAAAATATCATGTTGAGCAGGCTATAAAATTAGGAAATTATAATATCGGCAGACCAGACGAAAACTTTCCTATCCTGACGCTGCCGTTTTACATGGCATTTTTATTACGTGAATATTAATACGCTCAACAACGAAGGAGGCATATCATGGAAATCCGCGTTCTACGTTATTTTATCACTGTAGCGCGTGAAGGCAACGTCAGCCGCGCCGCCGAAGCCCTGCACATCACGCAGCCCACGCTCAGCCGCCAGATTGCGCAGCTGGAAGAAGAGCTTGGAGTCGCACTCTTCAACCGCGGCTCGCACCGCCTGAGCTTGACCAACGAAGGGCAGCTTTTACACCGCAGGGCGCAGGAAATCCTCGCGCTCGTCGATAAGGCCGAAGCAGAACTGGGGCAGGTCGATGAATTTGTCACGGGACATATCGCCATCACCTGCGGCGAACTCGGAGCAGTCTGGCTGCTCGCCGAAATGATAGAAGCGTTCAAAGAAAAATATCCGCAGATTACCTACAGCATCTACACCTGCAATGCCGACACCAGCAAAGAACGTCTTGATAATGGCCTTGCCGACCTCGCGCTGCTGCTTGAACCCGTGGATATGGAACGCTATGACTTCGTGCGCCTGCCTGTCAAAGAGCATTGGGGCGTGCTCATGCGTGCCGACGATCCGCTCGCGCAAAAAGCAGCGATTGGTCCTGCGGATATGCTCGGCAAAAACATCATCGCTCCCTGGCGCAGCAAAGTGCGGCAGGAGCTGCGCAGCTGGCTGGGCGAGCATGTTGCTAATCTCAATCCGCCGATTCTCTCTAACATGAGTACGAACGCCAGCATCATGGTTTATAATGGTCTGGGTTACGCTTTCTGCATGGCAGGGGGGCGACCCTTCCTCGACACCAGCAAAGTTGTCTGCAAGCCGCTCGACCCACCGCTTACGGCGAGCGTCGCGCTGGCGTGGAAGACACACCAGCCCAACAGCGTCACGGTGAGCAAGTTTATCGCCTTTGCGAGGGAGTATTTGAAAAAATAAAATACAAGTTTTAGCTAAAAAGATGTGACTCCGCATATCAGCCTTTCTCCTGATATTCCGGAGCCACATCTTTTCTTATGCCTGTTTTACGTTTTATCCTCACTACCATGTAGAGCTTTATTCAATGAGCGAGATAAGCAACAGCTAAAAGAATAATCATCATAGCAGAAGTTAATGTTTGTTTCATCGTCATAATCGATACACTCCTTTACTTTTTAATTACTCTGGAGATTAGCGCTATCTCTTTCTTGACTATATTGTACAACAACCCTATAATAAAGTAAAATAGAACAAAATGCCATTAAATAGCAAAAAAAGTGAGATTTATATCATGGACTTAGAATACTACAAGAACTTCCGTGTGTTAGCGCAGTCCGAAAATTTCAGTACTGCTGCCCATGAACTAAATATCGGTCAGACTTCTCTTGGCGCGCAAATCAACAAGTTGGAAAATTACTACGGTGTCAAACTATTCAACCGCCAGAAAGGCATCAAGCGCATCACACTGACAAACGCCGGCGTGGATTTTTTGCATAAAGTCAATGAAATCTGCAAATCGGAAGAAGAGCTGTCGCTGGAAATGCAAAAGTACAGCGGCACAGTAACAGGCACGCTGCATATCGGTGTTTCCCATCTGCGCAGCAATCATGTCATTGAAAAATATCTTGCGCCCTTTTTCCGTCTGCACCCGGAAATCACCTGCCAATACGATGTTATCATCGCTACCGAGCAGATTGAACAAATACGTAACGGTACGCTTGATTTTGCCTTCGCCAACGCCATCATTCCTGCTTATCCGGAGTTTGAACTCATTACGTTGGAAGAAGAACAATTTTATGCTTTCTACCGCAGCGACCTGCAGGTTTCCTGGGCAGACAAAGAATTTTTAGTATTAGAAGACCTGTTGGATCTGCCCCTATGCAGCAACACCGTGCAGTTTGCGCTGCTGCGCCGCATCTGCGACGAACGCTTCATCAAACTCAATGTCAACTTCATGTCCAACACCTTCAACAGCACCATGGCTCTCGTCAAAAACAGTGATAATATCGGTCTGCTAGCAACTACGCCGGACGACGAAGTACCACGCGGCATTACCCGCAAGCTCATCAACGACCCACGCCTGCGCTTTCACCAGACATTTTACTGGAACAAAAGCAAAATGCACAGCAGGGCAGCCCAAGTTTATCTGGACTTTTTCCGCAACCTGATTAACAACACTGCCACCAAGGAGTAATAACTAACTCTATGCTCCTCAAGCATACTCTTTCATCTTATATAAGTATTAGACATTTCATGTCACTCCTCGTACAATATAAGCAACAAAGGATTTACGCAACTCTCCTTTGAATATATAAAACGAGGGGATTCATCATGAAAAAAATACTCGCAACTATGTTACTCATTCCTGCTATGCTCTGCGCTGCCTGCGGCAGCGAAAAAGCCGCCAGCAGCACAGCGCAGGCCGCTCCTGCCACCGCCGCCGAGCAGCCTGCCCCACAAAACAGCAATGTGGAGCAGCTCACGCTGCAAGCCAACGGCAAAACTTTCAGCGCGGAAATCGAACGCAACGCGCTCACTGAACAATTCTTGAGCAAAGTTCCGCGCACGCTCAACATGGTGCAGCTGCGCGACACCACGGTTATCTACGGCGATTCACCTATCGCTATGCCCAACAATCTTGTACGCGGCCTCAAGAAAGGCGACCTTGCCTACTGCCAATATGGTTACTTCATCATCTTCACGGGCGATCAGGCAGCCAACCACACCACGGGCTTCATCAAAGTCGGGCGCATCACGTCGGATAACCTTGATGATTTGGCAGCACTCGCGCATGGCGCGGAAGTGCGCTTTACGCTGGCGAAATAAAAACGCAATACAACAGCACGCAAAATAGTATTCCTTTGCTACTTTGCGTGCTCTTTTTATGCCTATATTACGAGCCGATACTTTGCTACTATATGCTCAATGAGCATAAAAAAGTATTTTTTATAAGTATTAGACATTCACGTTGCTTTGCTTTACAATGAAATCACCAAAGGACATACAAACATATTAACAAGACTTTGGCAAATCATTTTTAGAGGGGGATTTTTAAAATGAAAAAATTTATCTTAGCTTTAGCTACCACTGCTTTAATGCTCAACATCGCTGCAACAACCAATGCAGCAGAAAGAATTTTGCCGGATACGAGCAAAATTTCTCCGCAAATGCACTTGGAAGTTATCGGTATTGGCGAAAGCGAACATCCTGTATGGATTGCAGACAACCCGACTCTGTACAGTAAGCAGACTGTAGCTACCAGAACTTACGAAACGCGTGTTAATGACAAAACAGGTGCTTTGGAAGTTATCAAAGACGGCAAAGTAATCAGCAGCTATCAGGCGTTTGATATTTCGCAACACTTCGCATACTAAAGGCCAAATGAGGGGGGCTAAAAACAATGAAAACCAAAAAATTAACTAAACTTGCAGCATCTCTGCTTTTATCTGCGCTTGCTTTTGGCACAGCAGCACTGCCCACAGAGCAAGCTTTTGCAGCAGCAAGCAAAGAAAAAGTTTCTTTCCCGAACAAAAACATTCAGCTCGCAGGCGAAATGTACCTGCCCGAGCATTTTGACAAAAACAAACAATATCCTGCCATCGTCGTCGTTCATCCCGGCGGCGGTGTCAAAGAACAGACCGTCAGCATTTACGCACAAAAATTGGCGGACAAAGGCTTCGTAACGCTGACATTCGACAGTTCTTACCAAGGCGAAAGCGGCGGCGAGCCACGCCTGCTGGAAGATCCCGAAAACCGCGTCGAAGATATCCGCTGTGCGATTGATTTTCTAACCACACAACCCTTCGTCAACAACGACGCTATCGGCGGCCTTGGCATTTGCGCTGGCGGCGGCTACACTGTTCACGCTGCCGAAACAGAAGCGCGTATGAAGGCCGTTGCCACTGTCAGCGCAGTAGATGGCGGACGCACACGCCGCGAAGGCTTAGGCGGCAAAATGACAGACGAAGGACGCAACAAAATGCTTGCTGAAATTGGCCGCCAAAGAACGATTGAAGCTAACGGCGGCGAAGTCCGTTATATCCATTATGTGCCAGACTCTGCGGCAGAAGTGCCCGACGGCCCGCTGCACGATGCTTTCTATGAATACTACGACTACTACCGCACACCGCGCGGTATGCACCCCAACTCTCCTAACCTCTATCGCTTCACCAGCCTGGACAAAATGTTTGCCTACACTGCTTTTGACCACGTAGACTGGATTGCTCCGCGTCCGCTGCTGCTCATCGTCGGCAGCAAAGCAGCTAGCAGATATTTAAGCGAAGACGCTTATAAGATGGCAAAGAATCCTCGTGAACTTTACGTCATCCCCAATGCAACCCATATGGATTTGTATGATGTTCCGCAATACGTCGATAAGGCGGTAAACAAGCTCAACAGCTTCTATAAAAAATATTTATGAAAGGCAGGTAGACGTAAATGAAAAAATTGGCAAAATCTCTCGTGCTCGGGCTCTCCCTTTTAGCCACAGCCGCTATGTCCGCAGGTATCGTTAATGCTGCTGAACCAGAACAGCATCAGCTCATCTTTACCAACGGCACTAACGCTGCTGCCAAAGGCGGCGACAAAGTTTTCACGGGCGATGTGCGCATTGACCGCATCTTCCGCAACGCCGACATGAGCAACACTTATGTAACTTTTGAACCCAACGCACGCACTGCATGGCATTATCATCCGAAAGGACAGCTTTTGATTGTTACCTATGGCTCTGGTCTGACGCAGGAAAAAGGCCAGCCCGTCAGAGAAATTAAAGCAGGCGACGTTATCTGGTGTCCGCCGGGAGTTACGCATTGGCATGGCGGCGGTTATAAAACGGCGATGACGCATATTTCCGTCAGCCAATTTGCCAATGGTTCCAACGTAACCTGGCTTGATAAAGTTACCGACGCTGAATATCAAGGCAAATAACAGGAAGGGTGAAGCATCATGAAAAAGCTCATCAGAAACTTTACGCTGGCACTCGCGCTTGTCAGCAGCACCTATGCCGCAGGCGTTAGCGGCGTGTGCCTTGCCGCCAACAATGCCAACTGCGACCGCACCGCCAGCAGCACGCAGGCCGTGCAAAATCTCTACGGCTCGCACAATCCCGTCGCTATCGCAGGCGACGCCGAAGCAACGAATATCTTGCAAAACTTTATTTATAGCGATGTCAGCAAGCAGTCACAACTGGCACCTGCGCAACAGGAACTGATTAAACTCGTCGTTTTCGCCGCCAGCGGTGCGCCCGAAAATATTCCGCTGCATGTGCAGGCAGCCATTAAAGCAGGCGCAACGCCTGAAGCAGTGCGCGAAACGCTTCTCCAATGCACGCCTTATATTGGCGTTAGCAAAGCCCGCCCTGCGCTCATCGCTATGCAGCAAGGCTTCAAAAAAGCTGGCGTAAAACTGCCGCTTGCCAATGCAGGCACAGTCACAGACGCAACACGCTATGCTGATGGTCTGGCAGTGCAAAAGCAGATCTTCGGTGCAGAACATATTGACCGTGGCACTGCCAACACGCCTGCCGACGCCAAGTTTATCCGCGAATTTTTGGCTGCCAACTGCTTCGGCGATTATTACACACGCAATGTGCTCGACTTAAAACAGCGCGAAATGATCACCTTCGCCGCTATTGCCAGCCTTGGTGGCTGCGACTCACAAGTGCGCTCACACGTCGGCGCGAATATCGCCGTCGGCAACAGCAGGCAAGACCTGCTCAACACGCTCACAGTCATGCTGCCATACATCGGTTATCCGCGCACGCTCAACGCGCTGGCTGCGATCAACGCTGTCGCGCCTGCGAAATAAAAGTGAGGTGTATAGCCTATGAAACAATTAACCCGACGTTTATTCCTCGCTGTCATTCTTGGCATCTGCTCTGCCTTCCTGCTCGCCTGCGGTGCGGCGCAGACGAAAGAGGCTCTCTCCTCGCCGTCCGCCCAAGCTGCTACCGCTGCTCCCACAACGACGAGCAGCAAAAAAGCTTTAGTCGTCTACTTCTCGCGCAGCGGTAAAACGCAGACCGTAGCGCAGCAAATCGCCAGCAAACTGCAAGCGGAAATTGTGCGCATTGAAGCCAGCGAGCCTTATTCCGAAGTCTACCGCGAAACAACGCAACGCGCACGCCGTGAGCTGGATACCAACGCTTATCCAGATATCAAACCTGTCAATGTCAAAATAAGCGACTACGACGTAATTTTCGTCGGCTATCCCATCTGGGGCGGACGCGCGCCACGACCTGTAATGACTTTTCTTGCGTCGCAGGATTTTGCAGGCAAAACAGTCGTTACCTTCTGCACCAGCGGCGGCAGTCCGCTTTCTGGCAGCACACCGGAAATCAAAGCGCAAATTTCTAACGCTAATGTTATCGAAGGCATCCGCGCTTATCCGGAGAATGAAAGCGCGACGCTACGCTGGCTGGACGGCCTAGAAGTTTTAAAGTAATTGTTGACACCACTCCCCAAAACCTTTATACTAAACCTAACAACTCCATAAACTTGTGAGAGTGAGACTAAAATTTAGCTCATGAAGGGGTACACCACCACGGGTGTAGCTTCTTCATGAGCT
>CAVKDE010000081.1:0-1207 GCA_963654835.1 Duodenibacillus sp.
TTAAAAGCGCGTGGTTTTCTTCCAGATTCTTTTGCCATCAAAAGAATCTGCGTAAAGAATAAGATAAAAACTACGGTAGAAGCAGAACTATATTTAGTTGCGACACTTCTCCCCCTCACTTTATGTCTTTTCCATGTTTTTCACACCTCTGCCACAAACGCATAGTATAATAAACTTAACAAACATCTACAAGGAGGAATCATCATGCAAAATGCAAAAAAACTTTTCATCACCATCGTCATGCTCTGCTTCACCCTCATCGGCAGCATGAGTGCCTTCGCTGCGGAAAGCGAAACGCCCCACATCAGCGTGAGCAGCACCGCCTCTATGGAAGTTGCTCCCGATATGGCCAGCATCAGCTTTGACGTCAACGGCAGCGGCAAAACCTCTGGTGAAGCCACTGCCGCCTCTGCCAGCAAAATGGAAGCTGTTCGCCGTGCTCTCCTAGGCGTTAGCCTCACCAGCGAAGATATCACCACTACCAGCTACATGCTTTATCCTGAGCTGGATAACAAAGGCAAAATCGCCGGTTACACCGCCCGCAACAACCTCACCATCAAGGTAAAGGATATCACTAAAGTCGGCACAGTTATTGACAAGCTGAGCAGCGCAGGTATTGACCGCATCAATAACGTAAGCTTTGATGTTGCCAATAAAAGCATCTATCGCAACAAGCTCTTAGCGCAAGCTGTAGAAAAAGCACGCCAGGAAGCAGCAGTTGTGGCAAACGCCGGTGGCTGCACGCTGGGCAAGCTTTTGAGTGCTAATATCAACAGCTATAACAACTTTGCCCGCAGCTATGGCAGCATCATGCTCAAAGCAGCAAGTGCTGATGAAGCGGCCGCTCCCAGCACCAATCTGGCTGCAGAAGCCATCACGCTGAAAGCAAGCGTAGATACTGTTTTTGCTATGCAATAAGGCAAAAAAATAGAGGCTGTCGCCTTACTTTATCCCTTTGTCAATAGGCAAACCGGGATTGGTAGGACAGCCTCTTTTTTATTTTTTAGGCAGCTTATAAGTACGCAAAGCTTCTAGTAATTCCGCACTGCCTGCCTGATATTTAGCGCACAGCTCCTTGAGCGCAGCAAAATTTTTCAGTTCCACGCCCCACAAAAAGCAATCTGCTTCATCATAGGCAGCAACAACGATAAACTTTTTTTCATCTACAGACGTTTTGCCCAAATCATCCGTCAGCATGATATAATCC
>CAVKDE010000081.1:1217-7188 GCA_963654835.1 Duodenibacillus sp.
GTAATATTTTCTTCCGGAGTTTCGTCCTCCCAGAAGCCAAGCACTTCAAAATCTTTAACAGAAAGCATAAGGCACCTCGTTTCTTAAACTTTTATTTTAAATATAGCACTTTAATCCACTTTTTGCAAGCTTTGATAATTGACCGTTAAATACACTATATGCTATAATCACATTAAGTAAGGCTCACGACAATAAATAAAGAGCCACGCTTAACAAAATACGCTTAAAAATTTTTGCGTACAGGGTTTATTAATTTAGGAGGTGTCCATTATGGCAGAAGCACAAGATTTGCAGGAATTAAAAGATATTGGTCTTAATATCAAAACGATGCGCACTCGCGCTAATGTTTCCCAGCATGTGCTGGCAAAAAACATCAATATCTCCCAAACTCATCTGAGCAACATTGAAAACGGTAAGACAGGTGTCAGCCTTGGCATTGCTATCCGCATCAGCCAAAGTTTAGGCTGCAGCCTGGATAATCTTATCTATGGTCCGAGCGGTTCGCTTATGCAGCAGGAAGCAGGCCCCAAAAAACTTATAGATTGCACCGAGGATGATTTGCGTGAGATTGTACGCAGCACCATTTTAGACATCTTCCTCAACTCTCTTGCTAAAGCAAGCAAAGAGTCCCGTTAAAAGAATTTTTACCAAAAAGTAAAAATAGCTCTTTACTAATCCTTTAAAACAAGCTATTATAGAAATAGAGATCTGGTAAGCTAATTACTTGGAGGTATTTAAAATGAAAAAATGTATCTTATTGTTAACCGCTATTTTTACGCTGGCTTTTTCCTGCGTCAGCTTCGCTGCTGACGGCGGTGATTTAAACAAAGAACAACGCACTGCTGAAAAAATTATGACGGCTTTAGATGCTGATGCAGCTACTGCTTATACCGGTTTTGCCGCTTCTTTAAGCGAAAGTTTAAGCAAAACACTGACCGAGCAAAGCTACGCAACCATCCAAAAACAGACCAAAGAACAGCTTGGCAGCTTAAAAAGCACCAGCTTCCGCAGTTTTGAGCGTTATAATGACGGCGACCGCGTTATCTATGTTGCCGAATTCAGCAAAGAAAAAACTGTCGCTATGGTTTTCGTTTTTGATAAAAGCACCAAACTTGTAAACTTCAGCTTCATTCCGCAAAAACCGGCCGAAGCAGCTGAGAAAAAATAACCTATGGTTAAAAAGCTGTTTTGCCTGATCTGCTTGCTGCTGGCACTTTGTAATGTAGCAGCAGCGCAGAATCTGGAAAAAGTTGCTGCTACGCAAAATGGTGTGCTTTATCTGGATAAGGATGAAATTTATCCGATGAGTGATGCTAACAAGCAGTTCATTCTTGTGTTACAAACAGAAGAGCAGTTCACTAATGCTGCCTACCTGAAAAACCTACGCCAGACTGCGCCGGAGCTGCAGCAGGCAGCAGCGGTCACGCGCATCCTGATGTTTAACAACGATGGCACGCAGGTGGCTGTCTTAAAAACGCTGTTCACTGATAAAGATGAAACTATAGTTTATACCGTTGAAGGTTCGCCTGCCTTGCAGCCTGTCAAAAGCAGATTAATAATGCAGGTGTACGAAAAAGCTCTAGATGAGCTGGAACAGAAAAAGCGCGTCAGCGATATGCTGCGTAAAAAATTTTAAAAATTAAAGAGCGATAATCTCATGCCGAGGTTATCGCTCTTTTTGTACAATTAGTTTTTACACCACTTGGAAAATATAGAATTTTAAATAATAAGTTTCCGGTACATTCCACAAAATCGGGTGATCCGGTGCCTGCTGGCGTGCTTCAATCTGGCGCAGGGATACGTTGGCATCCTTCGCCGCGTCATGCAGCATCTGAATAAACAAATCTTCACGCATAAAGTGCGAGCAGGAGCACGTTGCCAGATAGCCACCACGCGGCAGCAGCTTCATCGCTTTGAGGTTAATTTCCTTATAACCGCGAATCGCGTTCTTCACCGTACTGCCAGATTTTGTAAAAGCGGGCGGATCAAGGATGATAAAATCATATTCATGCGAATGCTTATTAAACAGCTCGCTTAAAAGATCAAAAACATTCGCCTTCAAGCCATGCATCACGTGATCATAGCCGTTAATTTTTGCATTATGGTCAGCCATCTGCACCGCTTCTGCGCTGATATCAACAGCCGTAACGCTGGCAGCACCACCCTGCGCCGCATTCAGGGCAAAAGAGCCTGTGTGCGTAAAGCAGTCTAACACGTGCTTGCCTTTGGCAATCTTAGCGATGGCCTGACGGTTATATTTCTGGTCAAGAAAGAAGCCTGTTTTTTGTCCGTTCTCTACATCAACAGTATATTTAATGCCATTTTCAATAATTTCTGTTGTCACTGCGCCAGGAGCAGGCAGTAAATCCGTAGCAAACCAGTGCTTGCCTTCTTCCATACCTTCCAGACGGCGAATTTTTACATCATTGCGCTCGTAAAGGCCGCGAATCTCTTGCCCCATCTCACGCAAAATTTTAATGAGCAGCTCGAAAATCAGCTGTTTGCGCACTTCAATGCCTAAGGATAAAGTTTGCGTTACCAGTAAATCATTAAAACGGTCTACCGTTAAGCCGGGGAACATATCTGCTTCGCCAAAAATTAAGCGACAGCATTTAAAATCCTGCTCACCCATCACCGTCAGGCGGTAATCCAGCGCATAGCGCAGGCGACGCTCCCAAAAGGCAGCATCAAACTTATCATTAGTGTTTGTGGAAATAATACGCACACGGATTTTAGAATTATCATTTACAAAGCCTGTGCCTAAATATTTTCCCTTCGGCGTTACTACGTCTACCAAATCGCCGTTAGCATACTCGCCTTCAATCTTCGTAACCTCTTCGCCAAACACCCAGGGATGACCACCGCGTGCAGCACGTTCTCCTTTAGGTGTCACATAAAATTTTGCATATTGACGCATATTGTACCTCATATTTCTAATTTCACAATTTGTTCGTTGTTAAAGTGTATTTTTTATGATACCACAAAAAATAGCTTTTTGCAAGATTGCAAAAAGCTATTTTTCTCATGCGCCATCACTATTAGAACGCAGCTACAACAGCACCTTTATATTTTTCGTCGATGAATTTCTTAACTTCCGGAGAGCACAGAGCTTTCATCAGCTTTTGGATTTCCGGACGATTTTCGTCGCCCTTGCGTACAGCAACGATATTAGAATACGGAGATTCCTTCGGCTCAGTGAACAGGGAATCCTTTACAGGGTTCAGTTTAGCTTCCATAGCGAAGTTAGAATTGATAACAGAAAGATCAGTATCATCCATAGAACGCGGCAGGAGAGCTGCTTCAATCTCTACAATTTGCAGCTTTTTATCATTGCCAGTGATATCGCCTACAGTTGCTTTTACGCCCACGCCATCTTTCAATTTGAGCAATTTAGCACTTTCCAAAAGTGCCAGCGCACGACCGCCGTTAGACGGGTCATTAGGAATGGCAATTTTTGCACCGTTAGGAATATCCTGCAAAGATTTAATCTTCTTAGAATAAATGCCCATCGGTTCGATATGCACTTTGCCTGCGGAAACAAGGTTCAGCTTGCGCTCTGCTACAAAGGTATCCAGATAAGGTTCATGTTGGAAGAAGTTGGCATCCAGTTCCTTATCGTTTAAAGCCAGGTTCGGTTTTACATAATCGCTAAATTCGATAATTTGCAGATCCACGCCTTCTTTAGCCAAGGTGCCTTTAATCTGGTTCAGGATTTCAGCGTGCGGTACAGCGGTTGCACCAACTTTCAAGGTTACTTTTTTGTCCGCAGCGGAATCCGCTTTTTTGTCGCTGCCACCGCAGCCTGCTGCAACAACAGCAATACTTACAAGTGCCAATAAGGCGATAAATAATTTTTTCATCATGTCTACACTCCTTTTTCTTTTAACACGACTTAAAGAGTATAAATAAAAAACTCTTTCCGAGGAAAGAGCTTGCCTTCCTCTCATCTTTCAAGATTATACTTGCAGGATGTAGCACCATGGAATTAACCTGGTTGCCGGGCTTCATCGGGCCTGTTCCCTCCACCACTCTTGATAAGAGCGTGTTGTTAAGTTGAATGTAATGATATAATATCCTAGCGTTTTTGTCAACATTATTTCACAAAAAAATTCGGGACAAATTGTTTTGCCCCGAATTTGTAAATTTTGTTACTCTTTACTGTATTTAGCAATGCCAACTTTATAAAAATCATTGCCTTCACTATCAATGCACACGATAGCCGGGAAATCTTTGACTTCGTATTTACGGATAGCTTCCGGACCTAAATCTTCATAAGCAATCATGGTTTCACTCTTAATGGACTGCGCAATAACCGCTGCAGCACCACCAATAGCCACAAAATATACTGCGCCATGTTTTACGCAGGCATCAATAACTTCCTGGCTGCGCAAGCCTTTGCCAATCATACCACGCATACCTTGCTCAATCATGGTCGGCGTGTATTTATCCATACGGCCGCTGGTAGTAGGGCCGGCACTGCCTACAATTTCCCCTGGTTTGGCGGGAGTAGGACCAACGTAATAAATAACATTATTGGTCAAATCTAAAGGCAGCTTTTCGCCGCGCTGCAATGCTTCATAAAGGCGTTTATGTGCAGCATCGCGCGCAGTATAAATTGTGCCGCTGATGCGCACAACATCGCCAGCGTGCAAATCTTTGATGGTTTCCGCAGTCAGCGGAGCGTTGATGTATTTGATTACGGCTTCTTCACTCATGTTATTGCCCCCCCTTATATAGTTGCTTCCGCACGTCTAGCTTGGTGACAATTAAGGTTTACAGCGCACGGCATACCACCAATATGCGTATGCGTAAATTCAACATTCACGGCCAGGGCAGTAGTGCTGCCACCCAAACCAGAAGGACCAACGCCAGTTTTATTTACTAATTCCAGCAGCTCGTCTTCTAAAGCAGCATATTTAGGATCTTTATTGTGTTCACCAACAGTACGGGTGAGCGCATATTTTGCAAGGATTGCAGCACGCTCCATGTTACCGCCAATGCCTACGCCAACGGTAATCGGCGGGCAGGGGTTCGGGCCAGCCGCACGCACGGTATCTACAACAAATTTTTTAATGCCTTCAACGCCATCAGCAGGTTTAAGCATCTTCAATGCGCCCATATTTTCGCTGCCGCAGCCTTTTGGGCAGACGATAATATGCACCTTATCACCGGGAACAATTTTCGTATGGATAATAGCAGGAGTGTTATCACCAGAGTTTTTGCGTTCAAAAACAGGATCGCCCACGGAGGACTTACGCAAATAACCTTCGTTATAGCCTTTAGCTACGCCTGCATGAATAGCGGTGTATAAATCACCTTCTACAAAATGCACTTCCTGACCAATTTCTAGAAAAACAACAGTCAGACCGGTATCCTGGCACAAAGGCACAGCCTTTTTCTTGGCCAGTTCAAAGTTTTCTACCAAAGTGGAGAGAATTTCTCTGCCTAAGGGAGATTCTTCCGTATTGATAGCATTTTTAATTTTATCCATCATGGCCTGCGGCAGGTAGTAGCACGCATCCATGCACAGCTTGGCAATAACGTCAGTTACTTCGCTTACTTTTATTTCTCTCATATTAAGTCCTCCAAATCCGGTCAACGGCCTACACGTTTAGCGGTGTTGGCTCTCACAACCTCAGGATCTACAATTTTACGTGCCAGACCACTTTCAATAGCAACTCTTGCCACTGCAGCAGCCACAGCAGGAGCAACACGCGGATCAAAAGCATCAGGAACAACGTAATCTTCACGCAAATCCTTTTCTTCAATCAAATCGGCAATAGCAAATACTGCTGCTACCTTCATTTCTTCAGTGATAGCACGCGCACGCACATCAATCGCGCCACGGAATACGCCAGGGAATACAGTTACGTTGTTAACCTGGTTCGGTCTGTCGCTGCGGCCTGTACCGGCAACAGCAACGCCTGCTTCCTTAGCCAAATCATAACTTGTTTCCGGCACAGGGTTAGCC
>CAVKDE010000082.1:0-7177 GCA_963654835.1 Duodenibacillus sp.
GTTATCTGCATATTTTGGAATCAAATAATATTCCCGTAATTGTTCTGAGCCTGAAATCTTATGATGATGTAAAACATAGTCTGCTTATCTTAGGCCAAGTAATGCACAAAGAGGATAAGGCGCAAAAAGCTGTTGCTAAACTGGATACTGATATTCAAAATACTGTAAGCAAGCTTCCTAAAAGTGAGCGTACAGTAGCAATCTTGCATACCACTAACATGGGTATAACTATGGAAAAGGAAACGAGCATTGCTGGCTGTTGTGCTAAAATGTTAAAGCTACATAATGTGGTGCAAGGTAACACAAAGCCTGTGAGCGGACCGATGGGTTCTCAACCTGATATGGCACCATATAGTTTTGAAGATTTGCTGGGAAAAAATCCGGATGTTATCTTTATAACCTCAATGGGAGCTAAGAAGGATGTTGAAGGTAAAGTTAAAACTGAGCTTATGGATAATGAAGCTTGGGCATCTTTAGACGCAGTAAAAAATAAGCAGGTTTTTTATTTACCTGACGAGCTTTTTTTGCTTAACCCTGGCTTGCATTATCCGCAGGCTGTGCGTCTAATGGCAGCTAAGTTGTATCCTGATGTGGTAAAGGAGCATGGTAATGATTGATTATCAAAATAACGTGCAGGAGTTTTATAAGCGTGCTGATTATGCTGAGCTGATTGGACAAAAAGTTAATAACAGCGCAGAAGTAATTTTTAAAGATTTAACCTATATTCCGCGCAAAACAACACCGTTTCCGGGAGTTATGTCCGGTAAGATGCTGCAAGCTTTTAGTGAAATAGGTATTAAACAAAGTACTTTGTATGTGCATATTCCTTTTTGCAATTTACGTTGCAGCTATTGCAGCTTTTATCGCAATCCGTTTGAGGCAGAGCAGGTGGAGCACTATGTTACAACACTTTTGGCGGAGCTGGATACTTTGGCTGCGCAAGGAGTTTTTGCAAAAAATACGATTGAAGCAGTTTTTTTTGGTGGTGGTACGCCTTCTGTGCTGAATGTAGAGCAGATTACTTTACTTTTGAATAAGATACATAGTGTTGCGAGTTTGAGTGAGCATTGTGAGCTGACTTTTGAAAGTAGTATTTATGATTTGTCACCGGAAAAACTTGCTGCCTGCCTTGCAGGTGGTATAAACCGTTTCAGCTTTGGTGTGCAGGCTTTTGATACAAAGTTGCGGCGTTCGCTAGGACGTTTGAACACAGAAGCTGAGGTACAGGCAACGCTTGAACTTGTGGCTAAAACTAAGGCAAAGGTAATTATTGATTTAATCTATGGGCTTGTAGGCCAAACGCAGGAGCAGCTTTTGGCAGATATTGAGAAAGCTATAGCTTGTGGCGTGAGCGGTCTGGATTTGTATAAGCTGCAAATTATGCCTACATCCCCTTTAGGCGATGCTATTGCCAAAGGAAAAGTGCAATATAAACATAGCGATAAAGAATTACTGGAAATGTTTTTAGCGGCAGATAACTTACTTGCACAACGTGCTGCTAAGCCTCTTAGCTGCTGTCATTGGGCGATGCGTGCTGATGAGCGTAGCTATTATAACACGTTGGTGAAGAGTGGCAGTAATATTATTGCCTGCGGTTCAAGTTGTGGTGGACGCATGGGTGCTTATAAGTATATGAAGCTTATGGATAGAAGCACCTATGAGGGTGCAGCAGCACGTGGAGAATATCCTGTGATGGCAATGGGCAGGCAGAGCGTGAACTATGTTTTTTTAGAAAAATTGTCAGGCCAATGTGATAATGGCTGCCTAGATTTTGCCGATTTGAGTGGCAATGGTGAGTGGCAGAGGCTTTTTGCTCCTATTTTGCAGCATTGGTTAGCTTTAGGACTGCTTAAAGAGGTTGGAGAAAAATATGAATTTACAGCAGTAGGAAAATTCTATTACCGTCAGCTGGATAGAGTACTGCTGACTGCGGCGGAATATGCACTTTATGGGAAGCCTGGTTTATTGGAACAGGCTGGACAGAAGATGATGGGTGCTATGAAAAATATGAAATAAAGGAGAATCAACATGCAAGATTTTTTAATTGTTTACGATAGCAAAACAGGTAATACAGAAAAAGTTGCCAAGGCTTTGGCAGAAGGCGCAGGCGCGCGTTGCGTGCTGGCGAAGGTGGATGAAGCACCTGCTGCTGATGAGTTTGCTGTTATTGTGGCAGGTTTTTGGGTAGATAGAGGAGCGCCGAACGCAAAGATGAAAAAGTATCTGAGCACGCTGCATAACAAAAAAGTTGTGCTGTTCCAAACGCTGGGCGCAGAACCTGCGAGCGACCATGCGGTAAGCGCATTGGTTAACGCTGGTGTTGCGCTTAATAGCGATTGCAAAGTGTTGGGTACACTTTCTATCCGCGGGGCGATTGATCCTGCTTTAATTGAAATGATGCGCAAAATGCCTGCTGGCGGTGCACATAGTGCCAGCCCCGAGAGTGAAGCACGTTGGGCGGCAGCAGCAACGCATCCGGACGCAGGGGATTTAGCGAAAGCTAAGAGCTTCATGCAGAACTTCATCGCAATGTATGACAGATATTTAAAGATGATGTAAATCTCGGAAAAAGGTCGCCGTGTAGCGGCCTTTTTTGTTGCCTTGATGCGCCAGATGGGAGTATAATAAAAATGTATATTTATAATTATCTTGCTAAAAGCTCAGTTAAAATAAAGCTTTGCCATATATACTAGTTAAAAATACCCCAAGAGGACGGAGGATGGACAGTGAATTTACAGAACCGCAAGGTAAAAATTGTGCTTGGCCTGATGCTCGCTGTGTGCGTGATTATCGGCTACCGCATTTACAGCAATATTCAAAACGACAAAGCAAGGGCAGCGAAAATGTCGCAGACGCGCAGCGTTGCTGTAGTGACGCAGCACCCCAAGCGCCAGACAATTACACCGCAGCTGAAATTTTCCGGCAGCCTTGACCCCGAATGGCAGGCGGAAGTAGCAGCCAAAGTTGACGGACGTTTAGAAAAAGTTTACGTCAAAGAAGGCGACGAAGTGCGCCGCGGCGATGTGCTGGCAATTTTGGAGCAGGCGGATACAAATGCTAATCTTTTGAACGCCAAGGGCAGTTACCTTGATGCGGAAACGAACCTGCGCAAGGCGGAAACAGATTTAGCGCGTTATGAAAAGCTTTACGCAACAGGCGCAGTTTCGCAGCAGGTGGTAGATGATTACCGCTACGCGCGCGATAACGCTTCTGCGAAGCTTGCTGCTGCACGCGGCAATTTGCAGAGCATGGAAGCAAAATCCGCAGGAACAGTGCTCGTTGCGCCAGCAGATGGCATTGTGGCGAAGCGTTATTATCAGGAAGGCTATTATGCTAAAGCAGGTACACCGATTTTTGCAGTGGCAGATATCAGTATGCTGAAAACTACTATCCATATTCCTGAAGGCCAGGTGGCAAGTGTAAAGGTGGGCAATGAGGCGACGATTACGCTGCCTGCTTATCCCGGCAAAAAGCTTATCGGCAAAATTACGCGCATTGCGCCTGTGGCTGATCTGCCTGCGCATACCTTTAGTGCGGAAGTGAGCGTGGATAACAGTGCAGGCCTTTTGGCTGGCGTTTATGCCAACGTGGAGCTTACAGGTACGCCTAAACCTGATATGTTGACGATTCCTGTCAATGCAATTGTGATGCGTGACGACCAGCAGACTGTGTTTGTGGCAGATGACAAAGGCGTGGTGCAGCGCAAGGTGCTTTCCATTGGCTATAGTGATGATAAAATTGCTGAGGTCTTAGATGGTGTTACGGAACAGGATGTTATCGTTACCGAAGGCCATAACAAGCTGCGCGAGGGCAGTAAGATTGATTTGACAAAGGCTGGTAAATAAGCATGATTGGTACATTTATCAAACGACCTGTATTTACCACGATGTTTATTTTACTGCTAGTGGTATTCGGTATCCGCTGCTATCCGGAAATCGGCGTAGATTTAAACCCTGATGTGGATTTGCCTATCGTCAGCGTGCGCGTTACTTATAGTGGTGCATCACCGGAGGAAATGGAAACACTGGTTACAAAGCCTATTGAAAACCGCGTGAGCCAGGTTTCCGGTATCAAAACGCTGTCTTCTACCGTACTGGAAGGCTATAGCGAAACTGTTTTGGAATTTAACATCGGTACTGACCCGCAGGTGAAGGCGAGCGAGGTGCGCGAAAAAGTTGCGAGCGTGCGCAAGGCTTTGCCTGACGATATTGATGAGCCTGTAACGCAGACGGTTGATTTGAATTCGCGTGCGATTGTGGCTTATACCTTTTCTTCTAATTCCCGCAGCCGTGGCGAAATCCGCCGTATTATCGAGGATAATATTAAAGACGAGCTGCAGATGGTGGAAGGCGTATCGGAAGTTACTGTTGTAGGTGCCAGCCAGCGCGCTATCCGCATTGTGCTGAAACCGGAAAAGCTGGCGGAATATGGCATTGCTTATCAGACGGTGCGCAATAAAATTAACGCTAATAACTACAATACTCCCGGTGGCAAGGCGAAAAATGACGCTATGGAAATCACCGTGCGTACTGTGGGTAAATATAATAATATTGATGATATTAAACAGGTAGTTGTGGCGAATGATAACGGCCGCCCTGTGTATATCAGCGAAGTGGCTGACGTTGTGGATTCGTGGGAGGATGAGGACACCTTTGCCAGCGCGAACGGCGTACCCTGTGTTATGGCTTTCGTGCGCAAGCAGTCCAAGACGAACACGGTGGACGTAACAGATAACGTTAATGCGAAGATGGCGGAGCTATCTGTCAGCAATTTGCCGCCTGATATCACAGTGGATAAGGTGCGCGATCAATCTACCTATATCCGCGATAATATTGCTGATGTGTGGAACGCTATTCTTTTTGGCGGCTTTTTGGCACTCTTGATAACATATCTGTTCCTGCGTAACTTCCGCGCGACGATTATCGGTGGTTTGTGTATCCCTACTTCCGTTATCGCCACCTTTTTTATGATGAAGCTCATGAACTTTACGCTGAACAATATGTCGCTGATGGCATTGAGCCTTGCTGTTGGTATTTTGATAGATGACGCGATTGTTGTTATTGAAAATATCTTCCGCCATATTGAAATGGGCGAGAAGCCTTTTGTAGCAGCGCGCAAGGCGACGGAGGAGCTGACGCTGGCAATTTTAGCAACGTCGCTTAGCCTGATGGCGGTGTTCGTGCCTATTGGCAACATGGGCGAAACGATTGGCCAGTTTTTCAAACAGTTTGGTTTAACCGTTGCCTTTGCTGTAGCTTTTTCTACCATCGTGGCTTTTTCTTTAACGCCAATGGTTTCTGCATACTGGATTAAGGCAGAAGATGAAGCAACTGCCAGCAAAACGCGTAATAAATATGTACAGCTTGCTTTGGAT
Source organism: Duodenibacillus sp. (assembly GCA_963654835.1). Classification (GTDB taxonomy): domain Bacteria; phylum Bacillota; class Negativicutes; order Acidaminococcales; family Acidaminococcaceae; genus Phascolarctobacterium_A. The sequence goes on from CAVKDE010000082.1 coordinate 5,375, forward strand.
AAATTTGAAGCAGGCTTCCAGAGCATCCGCGAGATGTATAACAGCCTGATGGCGTGGGCTTTGGGCAGGCCTAAAAAGATTGTAGCGATTGGTATTGTTTCGCTACTTTTGAATTTATTCTTGCTGCCTTTTGTGGGTACAGAGTTTCAGCCGACGTATGATTCCGGTGAATTTAGCGTGAATGTGAAAGCACCTATCGGCACAAGCCTGCCCAAAACGGTGGAGCTTGCTAAGCCCTTGCAGCAATATATCAGTGAGCTGCCGGAGGTAAATATTGTTGCCCTAAATATTGGTAACGGGCGCAACCCTGTAAACCAGGGCTCGCTGGATGTGCGACTGAAACCTTCAAATGAGCGCGAACGCTCCATGCAGCAGGTGATGGATGAGCTGCGCCGCAAGTTTGGCAATGTGGAAGGCTTGAAAGTGACCGTTGTTTCTAACCAGGGCGGCGGCCGTGGCGACAGCAGACCTGTGCAGGTGGCATTGCGTGGCAGCAATATCAAAGAGCTGAAAGGTTATGCTTTACAGCTGGCAGATATGCTGCGCAACACTCCTGGCGCGACGGATGTGGATATTTCTGATTCCGAAGAGCAGCCGGAAATCGTGGTAAAATTAGATCACGCGAAGGCGAGCGAGCTGGGCCTTGATGCTACCGAAGTAGGCAAGGTGGTAGAAATGGCTGTGATGGGCAAAAGTACCAGCAACAGCTATACTATCGGCGATAACGATTACGATATTATTTTGCAGCTGGATGCGAGTGCGCGCACGAATATCAACGATGTAGCGAACCTGCGCATTTCCTCTACGAGCGGACAGTTTGTGCGCCTTGGCGATATTGCGACAATTAGCTATGGCAGCGGTCCTACCCGCATCGAACGTGAAGATAAACAGCGCCAGATTGTTGTTTACGCCAATACTGTGGGTACTTCCCCCGGCGATATTATCAGCAAGGTGCGCAATGAATACATCAGCGAACTGAATATGCCGCCCGGATATAACTATAAGATGATAGGCCAGGCAGATAACATGGCGCGTTCCTTTAAAGAGGTATATAAAGCTGTTATTTTGGCGATTGTTGTAGTTTACATGGTGCTGGCAGCGCAGTTTGAAAGCTTTTCGCAGCCACTGATTATCATGGTATCGCTGCCGTTTGCTGTTATCGGTGCGGTTTTAGGCCTGCTCGTTGCGGGACAGACGGCGAACATGATGAGCATGATTGGCTTTACAATGCTGTTAGGCTTAGTAACAAAGAACGCTATTCTTTTGATTGACTACGCCAACCAGCAGCGTGAAAAAGGCTTGCCGCTGCAGGAAGCGGTGCTGGAAGCGTGCTCGCTGCGCCTGCGTCCTATTTTGATGACAACGCTTTCTACCATTTTAGGTATGCTGCCCATTGCGCTGGGCATTGGCGAAGGAGCGGAGCTGCGGCAATCTATGGGCGTGGTGCTCATTGGCGGCCTGTCAACATCAACGCTTTTGACCTTAGTAGTTGTGCCTTTAATTTATCTTTTGTTTGAACGGTGGAAGGAAGGCAGAGCGCAAAGATAAAAATAAAACAAAATACAGAGAGTATGTAATGCAGTTAATGCAAGCTGTGTTACATACTCTTTTTTTATTTACAAAATTAGTACGCAGTCTTGAAAGAAAATGTCTGCTTGTGACGCAGGCGGCGCGGCCGTGAGCTAGAAGCACAGCGGAAAACGACGGTCGCGCAGCGACCCAACGCAAAAGGACTCAGCTTCAAAGAAGCTGATGGACTTTTGCTTGACAGGGGGGGACAACGGTTTAAAATAGTATACATAC
>CAVKDE010000083.1:0-7116 GCA_963654835.1 Duodenibacillus sp.
ACGTGCTGCCTCAAAGCTTTCGCCCATCCCTTTAAAAATATGGCTCGCCTGCGTTACATAAACAGTATCCGCTTTGCCATGCACAATTTCCGGTGCGTGGATAACTTTACCACCAAAAGCCTCGCCAAGTGCCTGATGGCCAAGGCACACCCCTAAAATGGGGAACTTGCCGCTCAGCTTTTTCAGCACGTCCAGGCAAATACCCGCCTGCTGTGGATTGCCAGGTCCAGGTGAAATAATAATGTGGCTCGGCTCCATAGCTTCAATCTCCGCAATAGTAATTTTATCATTACGCACTACTTTAATATCAGGATTGATTTCACCAATCAGCTGATACAAGTTAAAAGTAAAGCTGTCATAGTTATCAATTATCAGGATCATCTTCACGCCTCCTCTGCTGTCATGCGCAGCGCGCTCATGCACGCACCAGCCTTATTCACTGTTTCCTGGAACTCATTTTCTACGACGGAATCATAGACAATGCCGCCGCCAGCCTGAATGTAAACGCGTCCAGCCTTTTTCACCATTGTGCGAATAGTGATGCAAATATCCATATTGCCACCAAAATCAAGATAGCCCATGCCGCCGCCATAAATGCCACGACGCTCCGGCTCCAGTTCGTCAATAATCTCGCAGGCACGAATCTTCGGCGCACCGCTTAATGTTCCTGCCGGGAACACAGCGCGCAATGCATCAAGCGCATCCTTGTCTTCGCTCAACCTGCCTGTAACCTTGCTGGTGATGTGCATAACATGCGAAAAACGTTTAATGGCCTTATAATCGCTCACACGCACCGTGCCAAAATCGCACACGCGGCCTACATCATTACGCCCTAAATCCACCAACATATTATGTTCGGCAATTTCCTTGGCATCTGCCAAAAGCTCTTTTTCTAAAGCCATGTCTTCTTCCTGCGTTTTGCCGCGACGGCACGTACCGGCAATAGGCATGCTAATAACCTCTCTGCCCACAACCTTTACCAGCGTTTCCGGGGAGCTGCCGGCAATTTCTACATCATCGTTATGCAGAAAAACCATGTACTGTGAAGGGTTCGTAGTACGCAGATAGCGATACGCACTAAAAAGGCTCTGGTCATAGCTGGCACTAAATTTTTGCGCATAAACAATCTGGAAGGCATCACCATTTTTGATATATTCCTTGCAGCGCAGAATATTTTTAGCGTACTGCTCACGGCTCTGGTTGCTTGTAAATTCGCCCAGCTGCGCGCGCACAGGTTTTGTCGGCTGCACAGGCTGCAAAAGCATTTCCTCCATTGCCGCAATCTCGCGCTCTGCCTTAGCGTAGTTCACTTCCACGTTATCCGTTTTCACATTCACGATGAGAAAAATTTTCTGTTTGAGATGGTCAAAAGCAATCAGCTTATCAAAAAGCATTAAATCAACATCAGCAAATTCCGCTTTGCGCTCCTTATTAACGCGCATATCCGGTTCACAGTAACGCATGAAATCAAACCCAAACATTCCTACCAGACCACCTGTAAATGTAGGCAGACCTTCAATCTGCGGTGCTTTATATTCTGCTAAAATATTGCGGATGCAGCGGATAGGATCCTTCTCCTGATATTTAACCGCCGCCCCGCTGATAATTTCCGCATTGCCATCAGTAATTTTCAGGCGCAGCACCGGGTCATAACCTACAAAAGAATAACGCGCCCAATGCTCGCCGCCTTCAATACTTTCCAAAAGAAAATAATTACGGCTGCTACGGCGCACGTTGTCCAAAAATGCCAGCGGCGTCAGCATATCTGCCAGACATTCTTTAGCTACGGGCACAGCCTTATAATCTTTAGCATAAGCTTTTACCTGCTCTAATGATAAATTTAACATGTTTTCACCTCGTTCATATAATCAAAAGTTGTTCAAGAAGACAACAACTAAAAAAGCCTGCCTTGAAAATTATTTTTTTAATAATCTCAAGGACAGGCTCAAATTTTACTACCTGCGGTACCACCTTGTTTCACCGCTTGCGCGATGCTCTCTCGCAGAGTGCCAGCACACTCCTCACCCTTAACGCTGATGTTACGTTGCTGAATACTCTCACGCCAGTGATTTGACAGCACCCTCAACGGTCCATTTACCAGCCTGCATCTCTATCCGTTTTCCAGCTTTCCGGACTCTCTGTAAGCGCATTTACTAGTTTTATCTCCGTCTCCACGGTTTGTGGTCTTTATGAAGTTGTGCCTAGTTTACCACTAGATATTGCCAGCGTCAACAAAAATTTACAAAACAATATAGTTTTTTTCTTCACGCTCATTTTTTGTAAAACACTTTACATTTTTAAGGAATACACGAAACGAAATAAAACAAAAAGAACCGCACTCTCATGCGGTTCCTGAACTTTTAAATTTGGTTGGGGCGGCGAGATTCGAACTCACGGCCTCTTGTACCCGAAATCCTTTTAGATACTCTCTAAAATTTTACAAAACCCTGAAAACCGCATGATTGAGCCATTTTTGTTTTTTACAGTTCCGAACATATCTATACAATTTCGGCAAATTATTGCATGATTATTGCACGATTATTGTACGACTGTAGCCGCTAAAAGCAGTCAGGGCAAGCTTCTTGGCAGCCATAAAGATAAAAGCAAAAATATTTTCTTTTAAAATTAAAGCTAATATTTATATTAGTTTAAGCCTTACTATTACAGTAATAACCCTGACGCAAGTTTAAAATCTGTGCTTCACTATAGCCTGCCTTCTCTAATTCCTCTTTCGCCTGCATTTGCGAGTGCATACTTTCAGCGTACTTATCTAACAGCATCATAAGTACCACTTCTTTATCTGGAAGCATCGCCTTAATGGTTGAAAAACATTGGTCAACTACATCTAAATTGTATTCAATCTGCTCTACCAGCTCACGTTGTTCAAACGGTAATGCTTTATATGCTTCTAAAGCGGTCATTTCGCAGCACCACCTTCCAGAATCTCTTTGAACTTCTCCACAGCGTTTTCATAGTAGCGGAATGTTTCTACCTGCTTATTACTGTTTGATGCCTTGTCGTAGAAGTATTTCCCGTAAGCGTCACTTTTCAAAGCGAACTTGTTGGCCAACAAACCAACCTTGCACGCTGTAATGCCCAAAATTTTGCCTATCTCCGTAGCGGAAAGTGTTTTCCTGTCCGCTTCCTGCATCGGCAGCACAGGTGCACCCGCAAGGACTTCCGCTGCTTTTTGTTGGCAGATACGCTTGTAATCAGGTAAATCCGTTGCTTCTGCTATCTTACGATATTCTGATGCAAGACGTGCACGGCTATTGTTCAGGCGAATTTCCAGCTCTAAAGCTTTCAATGGGTTAGGCTGCTTAACGCTCTTGCTGCTAAGCTCTTTTTCCATGCTGTTGAATGCTTCAATATATTTAAGCTTCCACTGCATTGCTTCTTTACCGGTAAAACTCATCGCCAACAAAGTAAAGCCATCTCTGTTCATTAAATACTCTGGGTACTGTTTGCCGCGATTTTCATAAGTAGTTTCTTGAAAGAATTTGGCGGCGGAATTTTCCGCTGCCAAAATTTCCCTTACGCTATCCAATACATCTTTATGATATTTGCCAAAGTGTTCAGCAACTTTGCGACTGGATACGACTACTTGATTATTTTTAACTTCAACTAATTCGTTCATATGGAACACCTCCAATTTTCACTTGAAAGATGTTCCCCCCCATGTTACAATATTCCATGAAGGGAAACCTTCTTGATATGGGCGTTGCCTCCTGTTTTGACCGACTGGGGCAATGCCTTATTTATTTTCTTTTGGCAATTCCAAATAAAGCTTCTCTATGCCTCGCCTAAGGGTTTGCACCCTAGTCTCTGAATTGAACTTTGCAACTGCATCAAGCTTTTGCAAAGTATCGTTATCAAGTCTAACGGCTAATTGCACGGCTTTAGGGTTATCGCTTTTAGGTCTGCCTGTACGTGGACTCATTCTTTCCACCTCGCTTTCTGAATACCACTATATCTAGTGTAATTGATGGTATTCAGAAAGTCAAGTACTTTTTGAAAAAATAAGCTGGAGATTTCTCCCCAGCTTAAAAAGTGCTATTCTTTGGTTTCCACGTTGCGCGGTACGCCGCCACATCCAACGTTTCCGAACCAGCACGAATCTAAAAAACAGTTTGATTTATATTAAATGTTTCGGCACATATGTAGAAGCTGCTGTGTTTATTTTTGCTTTTTCTTCTTCGCGTATTCTATCTGCAAATTCCGCTATCTTATTACATATCCACATATAAGCAGTAGTGCCTTCGCTGTAATCTGCTTCAGCATACATATTAATTCTTCCGTCCATTCTCATATGTTCTACTTGACGCAAAGCTTTTTCGTCACCTTTTGGATAAATTGCAAATGTCGCCCCGCCATTACTGTTAATTATGGAAAAAGCTGGAATATCGCTCGGACCATCGGCTACATAAATCATATTAATAAAATGTACTCTACGTGCTGCTTCGACAATTTTTGTGTTTACATCCATATCCTCCCAACAACCAACGCCTTTGTTTATTTCAAACAATGCTCTTGTCTTACTTGTATTATCTACTGTATATCCCACTTCACTTATAATGGGTTTTCCATCAGCGCCAGGAGCTTCTATCAGTTCACATCCCCAAACATTCTTCACAAAAGGCATAACGCAAGAGCCTTTAATAATTCGGCTCATACCTGTACTAACAATATAATGTTCTACACGAATATCATACTCTTTGTATATAGCATTATTTTCTATCAGCTCTTTAGTTTTTGAAAAAATCTCAGGTATGCCTTCATAAAACTTTAATTTAGCGCCAAAACTCTCTAATTTTTTGTTGTCAAGCCCTGGCAGTTTACCATTTCTAGCATATTTAATAAAGTGATTAAGATATATAGTATCAGGATTTACTTTAACATTTTGTTCTTTCATATATTTTTCTGGTAGAGCGTTTACTTCGTTCCAAAATTGTTTCGCGTCAATTCCATATTCTTTAAAAATAGGATCCTGCATATATCCGTCAACTAATGTTTTATCAAAATCCCATACCACTGCTATAATATTTGCCATTCGTAATCCCTCCATAACCAAATAAATTCTATGTTTATTTTAACACATTCAAAATTCTAACTCAAACTAAAATAAAAAAGCACCCGTCATAGGTGCATAGTCAAAATTCTAATATCATGTTATAATAGCATCTGAGACAACTGGCAGTCGGTTTTTCTACTCCCTTGTGAGTAGGGGGTGATGCTATGACAGTTTACGAAGCGTTATCGCTGATGATTGCTTTCGCAACTCTCGTCGTGCTCATTCTTACATATCGTAAGTAATTACGGTATGAAAAAAACCGCCTAAGCGGTGAGACGGTTTCTTTCTAAAGTCTAAATTTACAAGGAGAACCGGCCTACCACAACCAGTTGTCTCTTTGCGTTTATTATAAGTGTTTTATTAGTTTTTGTCAAATGCCGTATTGGTTGCAATTAGTATTACTCTCAATTTTTGTATTTGCATTGCACATATATCAGTGCTATAATTAGCTTGAAGGAGTGATTGACATGGCTAAAACTAATATGACTTTAAGAATTGAACCTCAGCTTAAAGAACAAGCTGCTATTCTCTTTAAAGATTTAGGCCTTGACCTCAGCACTGCTACAGGCCTGTTCTATCGTCAGGCACTACGTTGCCACGGCTTACCGTTTGATGTTAAATTAGATGTGCCAAATAATGATGCACATCGCGAAAAGGAGGTTTTATAACCATGCCGGCTATTTCAATGTTTTATGGTATTATTATAAAAATGTACAACAACGGCGAACATAACCCGCCGCATTTTCATGCTTCCTATCAAGGCTATTATGCAACATTTAATTTTGACGGTGAGTTAACAGAAGGTGAAATGCCTAAAAGGCAGATTAAATTTATAGCTGCATGGGCAGAAATTCACAAAGAGGAGCTCATGGCCAATTGGGAACTGGCTATAAACGAAGAACCCTTATACAAAATTGAACCTTTACGTTAAAAGGAGTGATTTTTTATGAAAACACCAGCATGGGTAGTAACTGACGTAAAACCGCAAAAAGATTACACTCTCGTTATAACCTTCGCTACCGGTGAGCAAAAAGTCTACAATGCTCGCCCGCTTCTTGCAAAAGCCATCTACAAGCCACTAAACAATCTCAGCTTTTTTCTAACAGCCAAAGCAGATTGTGGTTCTGTTGCCTGGAACGATGATATTGATATTGCTCCAGAACATTTATATGAATGCAGCCTTCCTCTCTAAACACTTCAAGCCGCACCATTACGGTGCGGCTCTTTTATTATGTAGTTTTCTCTTTCAGCAACATCGCCGCCGTGCCAACTGCCAGCACCTGCCAAAGCGTCCGCTGGCGTTCAATGCACTGCGTCCGCTTTGCGTCCTGCCTGATGGTCTGTGATAAGCTCTGCAAGGATTTGTTTTGCTCGCTTATTATCAGCTCGGATTTCGCTAAGGAGTTCTTTGCTTCTTGCAAGTTCTCCCTGAGCTCGCTGATTAAGTTCTGCTGCTCGCTTAGCGTCGCCATCGGCGCGATCAACTGCTGCTCCAGCAGATTTATTTTCTGCTCCTGCGAGTTCATTAAGTTCTGTAACTCTATCAACTTGCTGAGCGACACTTGCACCGTTTCCTCCTGCTGCACTGTCTGCTTCTCTATCTCGGCCGCATCCGCCGTTGAACACCGCCAAATAACAGCCAATGAGAGCAGCAACAATGACAGCGTAAGCACACACAGTAACCTCGCGTTGTCCTTTAGCATACATGTCACTCTCCCCTCTCTTGGATGTAATCAGTAATGCCACGTGCAATGGCACGCGCCAAATCATCCTGCTGGTGTATCAGCATAGTGCAATCCTCATCGTTCGTAATAAAGCCCATCTCCACCAGCACAGCAGGCATATGCGTGTTATTGAGCACAGCAAGGCGCGGACGCGTTTTTACACCACGGTTGACAGTGCCAAGGCTTTCCACAATCTGATTAAGGATGCAGCCTGCCAGCGTATCCGCTGGCGACCATTTACTATAGATAAGCACCTCCGTGCCTTTAGCCGCAGGCGTAGCAGCATTACAATGCAGGCTCACGAAAATATCTGCTGGCCAA
>CAVKDE010000084.1:0-7113 GCA_963654835.1 Duodenibacillus sp.
GCAGGCTGTGGATATCGTGTCCGTCCACAGGTCCGAGATAAGTAAAGCCTAATTCCTCAAAAATGGAGGTTGGTACCATAAGATACTTCACGCTGCCTTTTAGGCGGCGGATTGCTTTCAGCACATCTGTGCCAAATTCCTTGTTGCGCAGCCAATCTTCAATATCATTTTTAATTCTGTTATAAGTTTCACCTGTGCGCAGCTGGTAAAGATATTCGCTCATTGCGCCAACGTTTTTGGAAATAGACATTTCGTTGTCGTTAAGCACCACAATCATCTTTTTGTGCAGCGTACCGGCATTGTTCAAAGCTTCAAACGCCATACCGCCTGTCATCGAACCATCGCCGATAATAGCAACCACGTTATAATCTTCGCCCTGCAGATCACGCGCGCACGCCATACCAAGTGCTGCGGAAATAGACGTACTGGAATGACCTGTGCCAAAGGCATCATGCTCACTTTCACTGCGTTTAGGAAAACCGGAAAGGCCGCCATATTGGCGCAGCGTAGAAAACTGTTCCCTGCGCCCGGTGATAATTTTATGGATGTAAGATTGATGGCCTACGTCAAATACTAATTTATCACGCGGTGTCGAAAATACCTTATGCAAAGCTAAGGTTAGTTCTACTACACCCAGGTTCGGCGCCAGATGTCCGCCAGTGTGCGAAATAACACTGATTAAAAGCTGGCGGATTTCCACTGCCAACTGCTCAAGCTGTTCTACGCTCAGCTTTTTCACGTCAGCAGGCGAATTTATTGTATCTAATAAAGTTTTTTCTGCCATATTTTTCCTCGAAAAAATTTATTTTTTACGGTTCGTCATAAGTTTAGTAATTTCTCTTAACGGTTCTGCTGCTTCGCCAAACATCGTCAGGCACTCCAAGGCTTCATTAACCGTTTTTTCTGCCAGCTCATGCGCTGCTGCAAGGCCATATAAGCTTACATAGGTAGATTTATGATTTTTCTCATCACTGCCTACAGGCTTGCCCAGTTCTTCTTCTGTGCCTTCAACGTCCAGAATATCATCTGTAATCTGGAAGGCCAGGCCCAGTAAATCCGCAAATTTTGTCAGTGCCAAAAGCTGCTCGTCACTAGCACCGGCTAAGTGCGCACCGCCGCGAATGGCAGCAATAAACAGCGCGCCCGTTTTACCGCTGTGCAGTTTGCGCAATTCTTCCGGAGAAATTTGTTTACCTTCGTATTCTAAATCCAAGCCCTGGCCGCCAACCATGCCAAAGTTGCCTGCACACATTGCCATCTCGCGTACAGTTTCAATCAAAGCCTTAGGATCAACATTCTTCTGCTCCAGCATTACTTCAAATGCCAAAGTCAGAAGTCCATCACCAGCAAGCACTGCCATCGCTTCGCCAAAAACTTTATGGTTCGTTAAACGACCACGACGGTAATCATCATCATCCATACACGGCAGATCATCATGAATCAAAGAATAAGTGTGAATCATCTCCAAACCGCAGGCCACAGGCAGATAATTATAACCCTTGCTGCCCAAAGCCTCCGCAGTTGCCATCAAAAGAATGGGGCGGATGCGCTTGCCACCTGCCATCAGGCTGTATTCCATCGCCTCATCCACTTTAGAAATGCCTTTCTTGGCAATTCTGTTTTTCAAAAAGCTTTCTACTAATTTTTGTTGGTTTGCATAATAAGTTTTAAAATCCATTATTGTACCTCCAAATCATGGAATGCTTCTAATTTATAGTCAGCGTCATCACCTGTAGTAACAACGATTTTTTCCACTTCCTGCTTTACGGTAGTCAGCTTAGTGCTGCACACCTTGCTCAGCTCTACACCGTATTTAAATACATCCAGTGCCTGCTCCAGCGGCAAATCACCGCTTTCTAAAAGCTGCACCTGTGCTTCTAATTCATTCAATGCGTCTTCAAATTTAATATTCTTTGGTACCTTCTTCACTGCCATCAGTGCTGCCGCCTTTCTATCTCCTGCACTACGGAAATTATTCTGCCATCTTTTAAAGTTGTCGTCAGCTCTTCGCCCCACGCTACATCATCTACGCTGGCTACAAGCTGGTAATCACCCTTTTGCGTTACCGTATAACCACGGCTTAAAACAGCCAAGGGGCTAAGGCTGTCTAAGCGCGCCGCTGCCAGTGCAAAATCATGCTGGCTTGCAGCTAACTTACGTTCTACTGCTTCCGTCAGCTCACGCAAAGCGGTATCTACCCGCTGCGTCTGTTTAGCAAAAAGCCTTTCCTTATCGCGTAACGCCCAAGAACGCATAAGTGCATCCAGGCGATGCTCCTCAAGCTGCACACGCTGCTGCATTAAGCTCTGCGCCCGCTGCAATAAGTGCTCGATGCGCAGCTTATAGCCTTCCACATCAGCTACGGCCAGCTCCGCTGCCTGCGACGGTGTCGCGGCACGCACATCTGCGGCAAAATCACACAGTGTAAAATCTGTCTCGTGACCAACTGCGCTCACAATAGGAATTTTCGATGCTGCTACCGCACGCACCGTGCGCTCCTCATTAAATGCCCACAAATCTTCAATAGAACCGCCACCGCGTCCGACAACCAGCACATCGGCCAATTTATGCTTGTTAAAAAATTCGATAGCACGCACAATCTCACCCGAAGCTTCATCGCCCTGCACCTTCACAGGATATAACAGCAATTTAATACCACTGTTGCGTCTGCGCGAAACGGTAATAATATCACGCACCGCTGCCCCTGCCGGTGAAGTAATAATGCCCACAGTGCGCGGGTTTACAGGTAAAGCCTGCTTGCGTTCTGCGCTAAAAAGGCCTGCCTGCTCCAGCTTGTGCTTGAGCTTTTCATAAGCCTGCATTAAATCGCCCACGCCCTGCTGCAAAAGTAAATCAGTATAAAGCTGGTACACACCATCGCGCTCATACACTGCCAAACGTCCCACTGCCACCACCGTATCACCGTTGCTTGGCTCAAAACGCAGGTTCATCGCCTTAGAGCGAAACATGACGCATTTTAATACAGCTCCGGCATCCTTCAGCGTAAAATAACAATGCCCTGAAGGATAGCGTTTAAAATTAGATATTTCGCCTAACACCTGCACGTTACGCAGCTCAGGCTCACGCTCCAAAATATTCTTTATGAAAGCATTTATCGCTTACGGAATAAATATTTTCAGCCATCTTATTTATTCATTCTCCACGCGAAGGCTGCACAGCCTGTCGCATTATCACAGCTAAAGCGTCCTTCCGGCACCCACAGGCGCACATTACGCTTTGCTAATTTTTCTTCTACGTGTTGGCGGATATAGCTGTTAGAGCCAACGCCGCCCACCAAAATAACATCGCGCACCTTAAAGGCTGCTGCGCCGTTACGCAGCATACGCGCAAAAGTTTCTGCCAAGGCCACTTCTACGCCTAGCGCAAGGCTTGCGCCGTCTACGCCAGCTTCCAGCTTACGCTGCGCAGCAGTTGCTGGACCGGAAAGGCTCACCTCCAGCTTGCGCACGGCAACAGGCAGCTCCACAGCCTCACTCGCCGTGCTCGCCAGCTTTTCCAGTGCCGGCCCTGTAGGAAACTGCAAGCCAAGTGCCACACCAATGCGGTCTACAAACTGGCCTGCGTGCAAATCCATGCTGCCGCCCACCTGCGTCAGTTTATAGCGTGCATCTGCCTGACGTTCACACAAGATTAAATCCGTCGTGCCACCGCTGGCATGCAAAAGTAAAAACCTTTCGCTCTTTGGCCCGCCTGCGGACCATAACCCGGCCTCCAAGTGGTTCTCCTGATGTGAGATAACTTCCAGCTTCGCACCTGTCAGCGCAGCAAGGCTGCGCGCCACGCTCATACCCGCCAGAAAAGCCGGCATATACGAACCTTCTATAGGACGCGGGAAACCGCTCACGCCAATAGCAGCAAGCTGGTAAGCCTTACCTTGCAAAACTTCTTCTACCAGACGTGGCAGGTTGCGCGTATGCTGAAACACCATCTCCGATTGCTGCAAACCGCAATGGCCAGGCTTCACGCTTAAAATCTGGCGTGCTTCGCCAAGCAGCGCGCCATCTTCTGCTAACGCTGCCACAGAAGTTGTATAGCAGCTGGTGTCAATGCCTAAATAAACCTTCTGGCTCATTTTTTCGCCAGCTTACCTAATACACCATTAACAAAGCGTGGAGATTCATCCGTGCCATAAGTTTTAGCAACTTCCACAGCTTCGTTGATAGCTACGCCGGGAGCAATTTTCGGTACTGCATGAAGCATTTCATAAACTGCTACGCGCAGGATATTTCTATCGGTAGCAGGCATACGTTCTACCGTCCAGTCAACAGCAAATTCACTTAATTCTGCATCAATAGTTTCTTTATTTTCCAGCACACCGCCAACTAAAGCATTGGCATAATCACGCACATATTGTTTCGCCTTTTCTGCGCCCAGCTCTGTATGTTCAGCCAAAGCAGCCTCAATAGCATCATGTGCCTCACAGGCAGAAAAATCTATTTGGAATAAAGCTTGCAAAGCAACCTCACGGGAAATTCGTCTAATCATATTTACATCTCCTTAATATAATATATCTTATAATCAAAAACCAGTACTCCTAGGAGCCATTGTGACATAGATGATACCTTATCTTTTGCCTTATCTGTGATAACCGGGTGGTAACAACCTATCCAGCCACTCCAGCAAATCCTCTTTCTTATCCAGCTTATTGCCGATAAAAAAGCCAAAGCCTATACAAATCATTAAAAACAACGCCTGGAAAAAGCCCAGCCACAGCACAATAACACCAATAAACAGGCCAAAAACTGAACACAGCAGGCGACCGCGGTAATTATTCCAGATATCATTGATAATATCGTTAAACATAACTCCTGCCTCCTATTCTTCCTTAGCCTTAATCTGTTTAAAGAACAGCTCTATTTCCTTCACCTCAATGCCTGTAACCTTTTTGATGCTTTCACGCACATTGGTTTTAATTTCTTCTGAGGTTTCAGGAATGTTAATGCCAGGTTCAATGGAAGAATTAATACGCACGTTAATGCCCTCATCTTCCAGTTTTACAATAACCTTGACATGGTGAATACCATAAATTTCCTGCGATAACACGGCTATGTAATCTTCCAAGGCACTCTTGCCTACAAGCACCTTGCCTTTGTTCGTTTCACTCAGCTTCAGCGAGCTCATACCTGTTAGGCCAAGACCCGTAATTAAAAGGCGCACGCTCACCAGCAGCATAATCACGCCGCCCACAGCATAAACCCAGCTTCCCGGAATGTGACTGATAAAATTCACCATACCCGTCTGCGAAAAAACGCCCAAGCTGCACAGCACCGTCAGCACGGAAGCTATCGCCATTAAAATCGTATATAACGTCAGGATAATTCTATCTGCTATGCCCATAAGCTTCAATCCTCCTCAAAAAATTTTTTCTGGCGTTCATCCATTTCTTCCTCTGGCGGCAGGTCAAAACTGTGCTCATCACGCAGATTCACCAGCTGCTGCTCAAAGGAATTAGCTTCTGTTGCCTCCGCACGCTTAGCCTGCGCCCGCAGGATATCCGCCATATCTTCATCAGAAGAGCTTGCCTTCTCCAGCTCGCTTTCGCGACGCTTAGCAACGCCCTCCACATTTACATCTACAAACTGCACCTCGTAACCTGTCATCGCTTCAATAGCTTCTTTAACCTTCTCCTGCACTTCCAGCGCAATTTCCGGAATACAGATGCCATATTCCACGTTGATATACACGCTCGCGTTAACCAGCTTGCCATCAAACTTCAAATGCACACCTTTAGAAGCATTCTCCTTGCCTAAAAAGCGGTTAATGCCATCCGTCAGGCCACCGCTCATGCTTACAACGCCGGGAACTTCCTGCGCAGCCAAGCTTGCCACAATACAGATAACTTCATCGGCAATATGAATATCCCCGTATTCATCAAGCTCCTGTTCGTCCGTTTCCTGCGCATTCGCTGACATATTTTTATTTGCTTTCAGCTTATTTTCTTCCATATAAAGCACCTCCTGCTTTTCGCTGCGCAGCACTTTACTAACACTCGTAGATAGCGTAACGAAAACAGTACTCCATTTTTATTCTAATATTATACCACACTTTTATGCATTGCGTATGCATAAATTGCATAAAAATTACCGTCTCTCAAAAAGAGGCGGCAAAAGCATTATAGTTAGCAAAAAAGCAGCGCATCCGCGCCGCCAAATTTACATTACTGCACTTTACTATTTTTTATATATAATTTAAGTTCACTGTAAAAATTTTCTCTAGTACCTGCCATAATAACTACAATCACTGTATCATTAACAATTTCTACGGTATAAGCTAATTCATAGTTAGTTCTATTATAATAAACATCTAAACTATAAACACCTCTTAAATCTCCTGTTTTCATTTCGCCAATAGTATAGTCTTCAGCAATTCTTTCTATAGCTTCTTTGAACATAGCTTTTAATTTTTTATCTTTAAGCTTTTTAAAAAATTTATATGCTGGCGGTAAAATACGAACATCATACATATTTTAATCCTCATCAAAAACATCACTTATAGAATAACTTTTAGCTTTGCCTTCAGCAGCCTCTTTCGCTTCTGCAAGTATATTTTTAACAGCTTTCCTAATACCTTCCTGACGATTCTTAAATTCGCTCAACAATGCTTTTCCGCTATAACCTTCTTCAATTAAATCTGCTAAAATTTCTTCTGCAAATTCCCCGCTAGGCTTTTCCTCAATAGGGCGTATAATAATAGTTCCATCAGATAAAAGGCACTCTGCTTCTGAGCCAAAATTAAGCGCAGAAAAAAATTTTTGAGGTAAAGTAATTTGTCTTTTGGAAGATATATTAATAATTTTTCTTTCCAAGACAGCAGTAGACATAAAAAACACCTCCCAGTTTTCCTAATTTGCTTTTTTCTTTGTTTCTTTGATAATTGAAGTATAGCATAAATTAGTTATGAATGCAAGAAAAAAGCGGCGCATCCGCGCCGCCTTCGAGGGAAGTGTATATGTGTGCCTAAGCTTTAACTTAAGCTTAGAAGGTGTAGGAATAAGTCAGCAGGAAGTTGCGACCTTGACCGTAGGAATAATTGTAGTATTCTCTATCCAGCAGGTTGAACACGCTGAACTCTAAACCATGATGTTTATCAAAG
>CAVKDE010000085.1:0-7034 GCA_963654835.1 Duodenibacillus sp.
ACCATATACTTCAGAATTTCTCCTCGACGTACTTCTAGTACGCCTTCGTCAAAATTCTTCGTCTCTGGTACTTTCTCGTCAGCCTAAGAAAATATATGTTTAATCTCTTGCAATATTTCCCCTTTGTGGTAAAATAATAAAGGCTTTTACGCCGCAAATTGAGATTGAGTGCGGAAATCAACATTTCCGAGGAGGAAACTGCAATGTTACTTGTTATGGATGTGGGAAACACCAATATCGTAGCCGGTGTTTATGAGAATAAGAATTTGAAGGTGCACTGGCGTTTTTCTACAGACCGTTCTAAAACTGCTGACGAGTTTGGTATTATGCTGCGCAGCATGTTTGCATATAGTGATGTAAATATGAATAAGATTACATCAATCATTATTTCCAGCGTTGTGCCGCCGGTACTGATTCCGCTGTGCCATATGTGCGAGCGTTATTTTGGTATCAAACCGATGGTTGTCGGCCCTGGTATTAAGAACGGTATCTTCATCAGATACGATAACCCGAAAGAGGTTGGTGCGGACCGCATCGTTAATGCTGTATCTGCTTTTCATAAATACAGTCATCTGGGCAAGCCGATGATTATTCTGGATTTTGGCACGGCGAATACTTTCTGCGCCCTGCTGCCGACGGGTGAATATCTGGGTGGTGCAATTGCTCCTGGCATTGGCATTTCTACGGAAGCTTTATTCCAGCGTGCAGCAAAATTGCCGCGTATTGAGCTGGTAAAACCGAAGACGGTTATTTGCCGCAATACGGTAAGCTCCATGCAGGCAGGTGCCATTTATGGCTTCGTCGGCCAGATGGAGGGCATTGTGAACCATATGAAGAAGGAGCTGGGCGGTGACGCTTATGTTATCGCAACTGGTGGTTTTGCGAACACCATGGCAGCTGAATCGGACTGCATTGATGTTGTTGAGCCTTTCCTGACGTTGGATGGGTTGCGTATTCTCTACGAAAAGAATGCGAAGTAAGAACGAGAGATAGAAATATTACGAGCTGTCGCGTTGCGGCAGCTCTTTTTAGCTACATGCAAATAGGAGAAAAATTATGCAAATTGGAAAAATAAAGCTGGATGCGCCGCTGGCACTTGCACCGATGGCAGGTATTACGGATCTGCCTTTCCGCCTTATCTGCCGCCGCTTAGGCTGCGCTATGACAGTTTCGGAGATGGTGAGTGCGAAAGGCCTGTTATATAAAAATGTGAAGACGACGGAGATGCTGCGCATTGACGCGGGCGAGCGTCCTACCGCCATTCAGCTGTTCGGCAGTGTGCCGGAGGAGCTGGCGGAGGCTGCACGCATGGTGGAAGCGAGCGGTGCGGATATGATTGATTTCAACATGGGCTGCCCGGTGCCGAAGATTGTTAATAATGGCGAGGGTTCGGCGCTGATGAAGAATCCTAAGCTGGCGCATGATATTTTAGCGGCGATGGTAAAAGCGGTAAAGATTCCTGTAACCGTGAAGTTCCGTGCAGGCTGGGATGATGCGCACCGCAATGCGGTAGAGATTGCGCAAGCTGCCGAAGCTGCAGGCGTAAGCGCAGTGGCAGTGCATGGGCGCACGCGCCAGCAGTTTTACGAAGGCAAGGCAGATTGGCAGATTATTGCTGATGTAAAAAAGGCAGTGAGCGTGCCTGTTTTTGGCAATGGTGATATTTTTACGGTAGCAGATGGCCTGGCTATGCGCGACAAGACAGGCTGCGACGGTTTAATGATTGGCCGTGGGGCGGATGGTAACCCGTGGCTGTTTAGAGAATTAGCAGCAGCATTGCGCGGCGAGAAAATTCCTGCGCGCCCGAGCTTAGAAGAGCGTCTTACGCAGGCAGCGGAGCATCTTGGGATGCTTATTGCTTATAAGGGCGAATATATTTCCGTGAAGGAAATGCGCCGCCACATTTCTGCTTACCTTAAAGGGATGCCGCACGCAGCGGAGTTCCGCGGGCGTTTCCATAAGGTGGATACGAAGGAGCAATTCCTGGAGCTTTTGGCAGAGTATAAGGAGTGCGCGCAGCATTATTACGAAACAGAAAAACATTTTGCATAGAGCATTGTCGAAGCGCACTAAATATGTTAAAATAATAATTTGTAAAAGAAGCATTTAGGGAGTTAAAAACATGGAAGCAGGCAAAAACGCAAAGCATGTAGTAAGTATTAGTCTTGGTTCTGCCAAGCGCGATGCCCACGCAATATTAGAGCTTGGGATCATCAGCGCGTGATGCCAGTGCTATTTTGGAGCTTGGCGGACAAAAAATCAGTATCGAACGCCGCGGTACGGATGGCGACCTGAAAAAGGCGCGCCAGCTTTTGGAGCGGTGGGACGGCAAGGCTGATGCTATCGGTCTGGGTGGTACGGATTTATATGTTTACGCAGGCAAGAAGCGTTACACCTTCCGTGAATCGGCTCAGCTGATTGCAAATGTACATAAAACACCTGTGCTTGATGGCAGCGGGCTGAAAAATTCTTTGGAGCGCAAGCTCATCCAAACGCTCGCGGCAGGTGATAAAGTGAAAATCAAAGGCAGTAAAGTGCTTTTGGTGTGCGCAGTGGATCGCTTTGGTATGGCGGAGGCACTGCAGCAGGCAGGTGCGGAAGTAACCTTTGGTGATTTAATTTTTGGCTTAAATATCAATAAGCCGCTTTATTCGCTGCAGGCGCTTGATTTTTGGGCAAAACTTTTGGCACCAGTGGTAACAAAGCTGCCCGTCAGCTGGTTTTACCCTATGGGTAAGGAGCAGGAAGTGCGCGTTGTGCGCCATCCGGAATATTTCTTGGAAAATGACATTATCGCCGGAGATTTTCATTACATTAAAAAATTTATGCCGGATAAGCTGCCCGGCAAGACAATTATTACGAACACGGTCACTGCTGCCGACAGGGTTATGTTAAAGCAGGCAGGTGTGAAGGTGCTTATTACCACCACACCCTGCATTGAAGGTCGCAGCTTTGGTACTAATGTTATGGAAGCAATGCTGGTAGCACTTCATGATGGCCATGGGCCTTTGGCTGCTAGTGAGTATCTTAAGCTCTTAGAGCATTATCATATAGAATCTTCTGTAGAGTACTTTAGTACGAAGGAGTAGTTTGGTTTCATGGAAAAATTTGCGTTTATACTTCATCCATTATCTATTGCAGATATGGAGCATTTGTCACCCCTGATGAAATATATTCCGGGGTCAGTTATTGAAGCCTGTTTGAAGATGAAGCATCCGTTTAAGGTGTCGCATATCACAGGCTTAAAAAGTCCTTATGCTGAAGCTGAGGGCTGGTTTATCGGCTGCCCGCTGACGGCAAAGCAGATGGTGGAGCTGCCGGAAGAATTTGTTATGGATCGCATCATTCAGTCCGGGCAGGTTGCCCAGGAGCTGGGGGCGAAGATTGTCGGCCTGGGTGCGTTCACTTCTATTGTAGGTGATGCAGGCATTACTGTAGCAAAGAACCTTGACATTGCTGTTACATCCGGTAACAGCTACACTGTCGCTACTGCGATTCAGGGAACGAAGCAGGCTGCACGCATGATGGGCAAAGATTTAAAAGCTTGCCGTGCTGTCGTAGTTGGGGCAACAGGCTCTATTGGTGCTGCTTCTGTACGCCTTTTGGCGAGCGAGGTAAAGCACATTACTTTGGTAGCACGCCATATGGGTCCTTTGGAGGATTTGGCGCAGGAGCTTACCAAGCAGGATAAGTGCGAGGTTGCTATCAGCCAGAATATTCATGCTTCGCTAAAAGAAGCGGATATCGTGATTACGGTAACGAGCGCGCTGGACTTTTTGATTGAACCCGGTGATTTAAAACCAGGTGCGGTAGTGTGCGATGTTGCGCGCCCGCGTAATGTATCGCGTGAGGTTTCCTTAAAGCGTAACGATGTGCTGGTAATTGAAGGCGGTGTGATCAACGTTCCCGGTAATGTTGATTTCCACTTTAACTTTGGCTTTCCGCCGCGCACGTCCTATGCCTGCATGGCAGAAACAATGATCCTGGCGCTGGACGGACGCTACGAAAACTTCTCTTTAGGCAGAACGCTGGATATCAATAAAATTAAGCTGATTTCCCAGCTCGCAGATAAGCACAACTTTAAGATGGCGGGCTTCCGTAATTTTGAACGTGCTGTGTCTAATGAGCATATTGAAGAGGTTAAGCATAACGCGCAGCTGGCGCTGGCCGTGCATGGCTGCTAAAGTTGACAAGTAAAACAGGTAAAGCTTATAATCAATAGAGAGTAAGTTCATAAATTTATATATAAAGGAGCAGGAAAATGGCTACAAAAGAAACTATCTTAACAGCTGAAGGTTTACAAAAATTAAAAGATGAATTAGCTCAACGCAAAGGCGCAATCCGCGAAGAAATCGTTGAACGTCTGAAAGAAGCTAGAGCGCAAGGCGACTTAAGCGAAAACTCCGAGTATGACCAGGCTAAAGAAGACCAAGGTAAAAACGAAGGCCGTATCATCGAGCTGGAGCAGATGATTAAAACTGCTACCATCATTGATAATAGTGCCAGCAAATCCGCTGGTATCGTTTCTTTGGGTTCTACCGTGCTGCTGCGCGATAAAGAAACCGGTGAAGAAGAAACTTATACTATCGTTGGTACCACCGAAGCTGACCCGTTTGAAAACCGCATTTCTAACGAATCTCCTGTTGGTGCAGCTATTTTAGGCAAAAAAGTTCACAGCACTGTAATTGCTAACACTCCTGCTGGCGAGCTGTCCTACGAAATTCTGGAAATTAAATAAGAAGGAGCAAAAGCATGGCAGAGAATAACAAGCATGTAGAAGAAACTGCACCGCTCACAGAGAAAGAACTCAACGAACAGGTGCAGGTACGCATCGACAAGATGCATAAAATTGAGGAGCATGGCTGGAAGCCTTTCGGTCACCGCTACCTGTGGACTCATCGCGCAGCAGATATCGCTGAACAGTTTGATGAGCTTTCCGCAAACGAAACTGAAGTAAAAATGGCAGGCCGCATCATGGCTATCCGTGGCCATGGCAAAACCTGCTTCATGGATATGCAGGATAAAACCGGCCGTATCCAGGTTTATGTACGCAAGGACGTTATCGGCGAAGAAAATTATGCGCTGATTAAACTGATGGATATCGGCGATACCGTGGGCATTACCGGCGTTGCTTTCCGCACGCATATGGGCGAGCTGTCTATTAAAGCTCATTCTGTAGAGATGCTCTCTAAATCTCTGCGTCCGCTGCCGGAAAAATGGCATGGCTTAAAGGATGTAGAAACCCGTTATCGTCAACGTTATGTTGATCTGATTGTTAATCCGGAAGTGCGTGATACCTTTGTAAAGCGCAGCCAGATTATTAAGAGCGTGCGCGAAGTTTTAGACAGCCACGATTTTCTGGAAGTAGAAACTCCGATTTTGAACACCATCGCCGGTGGTGCTGCTGCACGCCCGTTTATCAGCTATCACAATGCACTCGATATGCAGGTTTATATGCGCATTGCGCCGGAACTGTACCTCAAACGCCTTATCGTTGGCGGTATGGACCGCGTTTACGAAATGGGCCGCGTTTTCCGTAACGAAGGCCTGGATAACCGTCATAACCCGGAATTTACCAGCGTAGAAATTTACCAGGCTTTCGCTGATTACCGCGATATGATGGATTTAACAGAAGAAATCGTTGTAAAAACTGCTGAAAAAGTTCTTGGCACTACTTCCATCGTTTATGAAGGCACACCGATTGAGCTTGCTTCCCCGTGGAAACGCCTGAGCATGATTGAAGCTGTCAAAGAATATGCAGGCAAAGATTTTACCAACGTAACTGATATTGAAGAAGCTCGCGCTATCGCTAAGGAACTTAAAGTTGCTATCGAGCCTACTTTTGGTATTGGCAAAATTATCAATGCCTGCTTCGAAGAATATGTTGAAGATAAGCTGATTCAGCCTACCTTTATTACCGGCCATCCGAAAGAAATTTCCCCGCTGGCTAAGAGCAACCCCGATAATCCGGAAATTACCGATCGTTTCGAGGCTTATATCTATGGCCGCGAAATCTGCAACGGCTTTACCGAATTAAACGATCCTATCGACCAGAAGGAGCGTTTCTTAAAACAGGTTGAAGAACGTGCTAACGGCGATGAAGAAGCTAATATGATGGATGAAGATTTCGTCAATGCGCTGGAATATGGCCTGCCGCCGACAGGTGGTCTGGGCATTGGTATTGACCGCTTGGTAATGTTCCTCACGGATAGCTCCACCATCCGCGATGTACTTTTCTTCCCGACCATGAAGCCGCTGGGCAAAGCTGCCAACAGCGAAAAACCTGCTTTCTTGCAGGAAGCGGCTGTAAGTGCGCCTGTAGAAGCTAAAGAGGAAGTTATTGATTTCTCCAAGGTTACTATTGAGCCGATGTTTGAAGAATATGTGGATTTTGATACCTTCTGCAAGTCTGATTTCCGCGCTGTGAAGGTTAAAGAATGCACCGCTGTACCTAAGAGCAAAAAGCTCTTAAAATTCGTTCTGGACGACGGTACAGGCTCTGACCGCGTAATTTTGAGCGGTATCCATGCGTTCTATGAACCGGAAGAGCTGGTAGGCAAGACTTTGATTGCTATTGTTAACCTGCCTCCGCGCAAAATGATGGGTATTGATTCCTGCGGTATGCTTTTAAGTGCTATCCATGAAGAAGAAGGCGCAGAGAAACTGAACCTTTTGATGGTGGATAACCGTATCCCTGCTGGTGCGAAACTGCACTAAAATAGAAAAAATTTCTGGCACTATGCGAAAGCATAGTGCCTTTTTCCTTCTTTAATAGCCAACTGTTCAGCAAAAAAATCTAGCGCGCAGAGAAATTTTTTGTGATTTTTTCTACGTTTTTATTAAAATTTGGGAGAAAAACCGCACTTTTTTCTAACTTTTTTAGAGAAATTTGAGAGGGCGTAAAGCGTGTATACAAGATACTTTCTTTTTCCACTATCCCAAGTGTATCACGAAAAAACTTGAAAAAAGTTCAAAAAAAGTGTTGACATAACATGACCTGCGTGGTATTATATACAAGTCGACGCGATACGGCA
>CAVKDE010000086.1:0-6998 GCA_963654835.1 Duodenibacillus sp.
CATTATAACACAATCAGGTGATTTCTAAAAAAATTTACCGTTTTTTCACTTTTAACTTTATTTTTTTCTACATCTTTGTTATAATAATGGACGTTTACAGAAAAAGAAGGAAGCACGCAGTTATCCTTCAAAGAGCAAAAGCTCTACAAATTTTTAATTTCATTATAAGGGAAAGAGGTAAAATTCAAATGAAACAATTCTGTGCTTTAATCGGCAAGTTCTTTGGCATCATCGCCATTGTTTTCCTTGCCCTCGGTCTGACCATGCCCCAAAACTTCCTGTGGGTATTAGGCAAAGTAGGTGGCATCAGCGTTCTCAGCTGCTTGCTGGGCGTTGTAATGTTTGGTATGGGTACCACGCTGAACCTGAAAGATTTCGCGCTCGTTTTAAAACGTCCTGTTGATATTCTCATCGGTGTCTGCGCGCAATACTTCATCATGCCGTTCCTTGCTTTTGGTCTTTCCATGCTTTTTGATTTAGATCCTGCACTGACCACTGGTGTCGTACTCGTTGGTACCTGCCCTGGCGGTACTTCTTCCAACGTTATCACCTTCATGTCTAAAGGCGACGTTGCACTTTCCGTAACCATGACCAGTGTTTCCACTGTTTTATCCCCGATTCTCACCCCGTTCATCACCTATTTAATCATCGGCGAAAAAATCACCTTTGATCCTGTAGGTATGTTCTGGAGCATTGTGCAAATCGTTATTCTGCCTATCTGCTTAGGCTTGGCGGTTAAATCCTTCCTGCCGAAACTCGCAGAAACTGCAACCGATTATCTGCCCGCTGTATCTTCTATCGCTATTTCCTTAATCATCGCCGGCGTTATCGGTGCAAGCCGCGATTTGATTTTAAAAGCTCCTGGCCTGATTCTTTTGGTAGTTATCCTGCATAACTGCTGTGGTTACGCTCTGGGCTTTGCCATTGCCCGCTTCACCGGCCTCAGCTGGAAGAAAGCTGTTGCCCTTTCTATCGAAGTTGGTATGCAAAACTCCGGTCTTGCAACCGGCCTTGCTAAAGCTCACTTTGCTGCCCTGCCTGCTGCTACCGTTCCTGGTGCAGTATTCTCCGCTTGGCACAACATCTCCGGTGCGCTTTTGGCTTGGGCATATCAAAACTACCTGAACCCGAAATTTGATCCGGATTACGGCAAGGAAGAAGAAGCTAACGCTTAAAAATTTTACGCACACTAGCTCTGCAAGCGAACACTTGCAGAGCTATTTTTATGTTATAATGGTGGTAGATTTTACAGAAATGGGATTAGCTTTATGAATGAAAAAGAACAAAAAATAAAAACCTACCGCTCACTGAGCGATATGCACAAATTTCGCCTGCGCCTGTTTGCCGAAGGCATTTTAACAGGCATCTTTGCAGGTCTTGTTATCTGCTTCTTCCGCTTCGCGCTTGTAGAAGCAGAAGCTTTTCGCCACGCGCTCTATAACCGCCTCTGGGTAAGCGATTTTAGCATCAACGCCTGCTGGTTTGCTATGCTCATTGCGCTTGCCTTCGTGCTGCACAAGCTCAACCGCATTGAGCCTATGGCAGCAGGCAGCGGCATCCCGCAAGTTAAGGGAGCAATCTTAGGCCTTATGAAAATGCGCTGGCTGCATGTGCTTTGGGTAAAGCTTGCAGGTGGCATTTTAGGTATTGGCGCAGGTTTATCCTTAGGCCGCGAAGGCCCTTCTATCCAGCTGGGTGCGGTAGCAGCGCAAGGCGTAAGCCGCCTCTTAGGCCGCACACGTATGGAAGAACGCTACCTTTTAACCAGCGGTGCCAGCGCAGGTTTAGCCGCTGCTTTTAACGCTCCGCTCGCAGGCGTAATCTTTGCGCTCGAAGAGCTGCACCGTAACTTTTCCATCATGGTGCTTTTGCCTTCCATGGCCGCCGCCTTCACCGCTACCATCATCTCCCGTGCTATCTTTGGCCGCGCTACAATTTTTGATATTCCGGATCTGCAGCTTCTGCCGCTCAGCTATTACGGTCTTGTCGTACTCGTAGCCCTCGTAGCAGGTGCCTTCGGCGTAATCTTTAACTTAGGCCTGCTCAACGTGCATAAATTTTACAGCTTACCTGTATTGCGCAAACCTGTACACAAAATCATCTTCGCCTTGCTCTGTGCAGGCGTTTTAGGTTACATCCTGCCAGAAGTGCTCGGTGGTGGCAACAATCTTATCAATCACCTTGCCAAAACACCTGTCAGCTTGCAGCTTTTGCTCATTTTTCTCGCAGGCAAGCTGCTCTTTACGCTCATCAGCTATGGCTGTGGCGTGCCTGGCGGCTTCTTTCTGCCCATGCTCGTTATCGGCGCGCTCTGCGGCAGCATCTGCGCCAGCGTGCTTATCAGCCTCGGCTGGATTGAACCAATCTACGCTGCTAACATCATGGTTGTAGCTATGGCAGCACTGTTCTCCTCCTCCGTGCGTTCGCCCATCACAGGCACCGTGCTGATTATGGAAATGACAGCCTCCTACCAGCAGCTTTTATCGCTAGCTATCGCAGCCATGGTAGCCTTCGTCATCGCCGAACTGGCGCGCAGCAAACCAATCTATGAAGAACTCATGCAGCGTATGCTGCGCAAAGACACACCTGCTCCCGCAACGCTAGAGCAGCGCAACGTCGTTGAACTCGCTGTATGCAGCGGCAGCAAAGTCTGCGGCAAACAGCTTAAAGACATCCGCTTTCCTAAAAACACCCTGCTCGTAGATGTCAAACGCGGCGAACAGCAAGTCATCCCTTCGGGCGAAACGCGCCTGCTTAGCGGTGACTTCATCTACGTACTCACAGAAAACGAACACATCGAAGAACTAACAAAACTAGTAGAATAACGAGTAAATGATATATCCTGTAGCGAATAAAAATTTTAGGGAATGAGTGTCCGGATTCACAGAAACGAGGGTACGGAACATTCTGTTACCATCGACCAAATTGTACCGAAGTTTCGTCTTGAATCCACACGAAATTCACGTTAAAAATTTTTCCTGAGCGAAAGGATATACATTTACGACGCACTGATACAAAAAAGCTGTGGCGCAACCGCGTCACAGCTTTTTTTACTACGCTTATAACCCCAACATCACATCAATAATCTCTTTATCCGTCTCCACCATACCCTGGCTCGCAATCTTCCCCACAGCAGCAATAGTCTCATCCGCAGTCTCCTGCACAATACCATCGCCACCCGCAAAATTGCGTTCCGCCATTGACATATCAAAGCCCAACATACCGCCTTCTACCGCCATAGCAATCTTTGCCGCGCAGGAAGATTTTGCACCGTCACAGATAATACCACTATTAATTGCCAGCGCATTCTCCACCGCGTGCTCAATCTGCTCATCCGTGCAATCATGCAGATACGCAATACCTGCACCGCTACCGCAGCCTGCACTTACCGCGCCACAGTACGCAGAAAGCTTGCCAATTCCCTGCTTCAAATAAACAGTAACTAAATCGCTCAAAAGCACTGCTCGCAGCATCTTCTCCTCGCCTGCAGCCAGTGCGTGCGCGTAAATCACCACAGGCACAGAAGCCGTAATGCCCTGATTGCCGCTGCCGGAAGTAATCACTACAGGCAGCTCACAGCCGTTCATGCGTGCGTCGCTGCCTGCTGCTGCACTCGCACGTGCGCGCGTGCGCAGGCTGTCCGGGTCACGGCGCAGCAAAATCTTGCCAATGCTCGCACCATAGTCGTGCGTCAGGCCTTCTTTAGCAATCGCCATATTATACTCAATCTGACGCTCAAGTAAAGGCTTAACCTTATCTAAAGGCATATTGCGTGCTACCTCCAGCACATCCTCAATCTTCCACAGGCTCTTAGCCTCTTCTTCCACAGGCACAATCGGTTTTTCTAATATCGTTGCACCGTTCTTTTTAATACAGGTCACATTGGTATGATCTGTGCGAATCGTTACCTCTGCATTTTGTCCGTTAGCAGCAAGGAAGATGCGGATATAAAAAATATCAGGCTCTTCAGAAACGTGAATTTTAATCTTCCCTGATTCTGCTAAAGCCTTCAGCTCCACCTTTTCCTCAGGCGTAATATAAGCCAAAACCTCCAGCTGCCTTTCAGGATGCGCAGCTACAATACCCGCAGCGCACGCCACCTCAATACCCTTCATCTGGTTTGTGTTAGGCACAACAACGCTCTTCACATTCTTAATTATATTGCGGCTGACCCAGATTTCCACTTCTTCCGGCGCACAGCCAAGCTGCTCGCGACACACAGCCGCACAATAAGCAATAGCGATAGGTTCAGTACAACCCATGGCGGGAATCAGTTCCTCCGCCAGTGCCTCCTCATATACAGCATATTTATTTTGCATTTTACATATCCTCCAATCGCAGCCAAAACTACGCATTTTCTAACACTTCTATTGTAAGCGAAAAAAACGCAATGCACAAGAGTTAATGTACATTGCGTCTTATAACTTTTTCTTTATAGAAATCGCTTAGAGTAAATCAAAGCTTTACTTTTGCTTCTTCCGCTAACTTCGGTCCAAACTCGCCAAAATCAAAAGTAGCAAAATAATCAGCAGGAGTTTCTGCACGGCGAATCAGCTTCGCACTGCCATCTTCCTGCAGAAGAATCTCCGCACTGCGCAGCTTGCCGTTGTAATTATAACCCATGGAGAAGCCATGCGCACCAGCGTCATGGATAAACAGCAAATCGCCAATCTCAATTTCCGGCAGCATTCTATCTACTGCAAATTTATCGTTGTTTTCGCACAGGCCGCCAGTTACATCATATTTATGGTCGCAGGGAGCATCTTCCTTGCCCATAACTGTAATGTGATGGTAAGAACCATAAATAGCAGGACGCATAAGGTTAGCAGCGCAGGCATCGCAGCCAATATATTCTTTGTAGATGTGCTTTTGGTGAATAGCCTTAGTTACTAAACCACCATTAGGCGCAAGCATGAAGCGGCCCAGCTCCGTAAACAGTTTTACATCATCCATACCAGCAGGCACAAGAATTTCTTCAAAAGCTTTGCGCACGCCTTCGCCGATAGCCAGCACATCGTTATCGTTTTGTTCAGGCTTATAAGCAACGCCAATACCACCGGAAAGGTTAATGAAAGCGATATGCGCACCAGTTTTTTCCTTCAGCTCTACAGCAAGCTTAAAGAGGATGCGTGCCAGCTCAGGATAATATTCATTCGTAACCGTATTAGAAGCAAGGAAAGCATGAATACCAAAATGCTTAACGCCTTTAGCTTTCAAAATTTTATACGCTTCAATAATCTGCTCATGGGTCATACCATATTTGGCATCACCCGGGTTATCCATAATATTGTTAGCAATAGCAAAATGTCCGCCGGGATTATAACGGCAGCACACAGTTTCCGGAATATCGGCAACCTTTTCCAGAAAATCAATATGGGTAATATCATCAAGATTGATGTTAACATTCAGTTTACGTGCCAGCTTAAAATCTTCTGCCGGAGTTGCGTTAGAAGAAAACATAATCTCGCTCTCTTTAAAGCCCACAGCATCGCTCATCAAAAGTTCGGTATAAGAAGAGCAGTCCGCACCGCAGCCTTCCTCACGCAGGATTTTCAGCAGGTAGGGGTTCGGCGTAGCCTTTACTGCAAAATATTCCTTAAAGCCTTTATTCCAGGCAAAAGCCTTGTTTACCAAGCGGGCAGTACGACGGATTCCAGCCTCGTCATACAGGTGGAACGGTGTTGGGAATTGTTCTACGATTTTTTCTAATTGTTCTTTAGTCACAAAAGGAACTTTTTTAGACATTTATATCACCTTTCTGCAATTTAATCAATGCAATCTCATTTTTCAGTGCTTCCTTAAACAAATCTACCAAGTTACGCTTGCAAGAATACAAGCAGGTAGAATCTTCACCATCCTGCAAATCACCAGTCAACACCGTATGCGAATCTGCAATCAAACGAATCTGCTCATTCTCTTTCGTCGTATTATAGCAAATTGCCCCTGGTAAAGAAAAAACCTTATCGCTGATAATTACTACCTTTAAGCCTCGCTCTAAGGCTGCCAGCAAATCCTCGCGCAGCAGTTCCAAAAGGTTGGGAGCCGCAGAAACATAAATTCTTGCCTGCGCCTGACGCACGGTGTTTTTTAGCTTATTAATAATCTCGTGCGCACCCTTGATGGTGATGTAGCCTTCTGCTTCACTTTGCAGCTCCGGCAGCTGCTGGAGCACATCTTTTTTTATCTCTTCCAGACGGCTGATTTTGTTGCTGCAAAATTCTTCCGGCGCAACGGGAGTATAGCGCGTTACCTTGCCTTCCTCCAGCACGTACGCCGCCCCCTTATCCACCAAACCTGCAAGCGCAGTATAGGTGTTGGAGCGCGAAATACCTGTCTGCTTGGCTGCCTCATAGCCGGTCAGCTGACCTGCTTTTAAAAGCAGCACATACAACGTTGCTTCCTGTTTTGTCAGATTAAAGTTAGTAAGACCTTCGATAAGATTCATAAACCCTCATTTAGCACTTCTTGTAATTTCGACGGAACGCGAAAAGCGTGTTGATTACGCGTTTTTCAAATTGTTCCTGTTTAAGAACACTATACTCTCTTTTTATTGAGTTGTCAATAGCTAACTGAAGAAAAATCGTGTATACATTGGAAAAGGTTTTTCTTGAATGAGTCACGCGTTGACAATGATTGGTATTTTTATTATAATAAAAACAAAGAGAGACCCTGACAGTCGCGAGTCAGTCCTCTCCTAATAGTTTTATCAGTGAAAAAGGCTGCTTGCAACCGTTTGTCAAGCAGCCTTTTTTATTGTAATGTTCACGATGCAACAAGATGTTTGTTGCATTTTTTATTTTGTTCTAACGCTATGCAACCCAAAATATCGTGCAAAACCAGTACAAGTCCAATGCTTTGGATTTTTATTAATATCTTCTAATCCCCAAGCAGCACAATATTTAGTTCTAGGATAATTATGCGGTAAAATAACATCTAAATTTCCTTTAGCCTTTTCGCTTAATGCATATTCTACCTTTGCTTTATTTCTAGCTTCATAC
>CAVKDE010000087.1:0-6980 GCA_963654835.1 Duodenibacillus sp.
AAGTCACGCAGTATTTGATGAAGAACGCTTATACGCCTTAAATGAAGCTGCACTCAGGCAGCACACGAAGGCTAAAATACATATTAAGATTGATACAGGAATGCACCGCATTGGCGTGCATGTGCGTGATGCAGGGCGTTTTGCCAAGTTAGCTGCTTCGCTGCCCGGTATTTATATTGAGGGTGTATTCAGCCATTTTGCTACGGCTGATGCTGATGATAAGCAGTATGCTGCTTATCAGTTTGCACGCTTTCAGGAGGCTCTGCGCCTGATTGAGGCGGAGGGCGTGCATATTCCTATCCGCCACATTGCCAATAGCGCAGCGTTGACGGAGCTTCAGGAATATCAGCTGGATATGGTGCGTCAGGGTATTACATTATATGGTTTGCATCCTGCGCATATGATTGATTGCTACAAGGATTTTGAACCTGTCATGACGGTGAAAACGCAGGTGTCTTTTGTTAAAACGTTACCTGCGGGTGAAACTATCGGTTATGGCAGAACTTATACACTATCGCGTCCGAGCGTGATTGCGACGGTGCCTATTGGTTATGCGGACGGTGTGAGCCGCCGCTTGTCTAATCGTGGTTATATGCTGGTTAATGGCATGAAAGCTCCGATTGTGGGCAAGGTTTGTATGGATCAGACGATGCTTGATGTGACGGATATTCCGGATGTTAAGCTGGGCAGTGAAGTTATCGTCTTTGGCGGACGTGAGCTGCCTATGGAGCTGGTTGCTGATTGGGCTGATACGATTTGCTATGAGCTTATCTGTGGTGTCAGTCCGCGTGTGCCGCGCGAGTATGTGCGTGGCAATTAAAAAAGAAGCACTGGCGTAAGCCAATGCTTCTAACTAAATACGCTTTCCCTTATTTTATGGCTGCTGGACGCATTTTGCGGAAGGCAGTCCTTTTTTCGTTCAAGCGTTGTTTTTATGTATGGTATGTTACAGCGCGTAGGATTTTTCGTGCGCTGTAACTTGTTTGCTTGCAGCTTTTGTGCTGTGCCATTTAAGCAGCAGGACGGAGTTTAAGATAACGAGGATGGAGCCGCCGTTATGTACGAGTGCGCCGATAACAGGACCAAGATAGCCTGTTACTGCCAGCAAAATAGCAATAAAATTAAGTGTAAGAGAGAAGATGAGATTGATTTTGATTGTTTGCAGCATACGTTTGCTGAGCAGGAGCAGGTGAGGCAGTTCTTCTACCTTATCTTTGGTGAGCACGATATCTGCTGCGTCAATAGCGATATCGCTGCCAATGCCGCCCATGGCGATACCTACATAGGCCTGTTTGAGCGCAGGGGCGTCGTTAATGCCGTCACCCAGCATACACAGACGCTCGGCTTTAGCCTGCTGCAATTTGATATAGTTGAGCTTGTCTTCCGGCAGGCAGTTCGCCTGCACGCTGCCTACGCCGATGCTTTGTGCCACGCAGGCTGCAGCGGTAGCGTTGTCTCCTGTAAGCATAGTAGTGTGTACGTCTAGGCGTTGCAGCTCGCTGAGCATAGCTGCGCTTTGCGGACGGATGGTATCAGCAAGAGCGATGAAACCAAGTACTTCGCTCTTATCAGCGATGTACACAATGGTGGCACCTTGCTCAAGATAGCTTTTAACTGCTTCTGTTTGCTGGGCGTTTAATTGCACGCCTTCCTGCTCTAAAAGTTTTATGTTGCCAAAAAGCAGCGGAGTTTCTTTCAGCGTTGCTTTTAAACCCTGCCCAGGCAGCATAGTGAAATTTGCTATAGGCAGCAGCAGCGCGTTTTGTTTATTGCTGTAGCTGCGCACGATGGCTTTACCTAGCGGATGCTCGGACTGCGTTTCCGCAGAAGCGGCGAGCTGGAAAAGTTCATCTGCACTATATTTATTAGAAAAGCTTTGGACACTGGTTACTTGCAGTTTGCCGAAAGTGAGCGTGCCTGTTTTATCAAAAACAAATTGGCTGACACGTGCCAAACGCTCTAGTGCATCGCCCTGACGCACCAAAAAACCGTGGTGCGTAGCATTGCCGATAGCTGCCATAATTGCTGTGGGCGTAGCGAGTACAAGAGCGCAAGGACAAAAAACAACGAGAATGGTAACGGCGCGGATACTTTCGCCGGTAAACAGCCAGGTTACGCAGGCTGTGAGCAGGGCAGCAATAACAATATAAGTTGCCCATTTATCGGCTAAACCGACAATTTTGGCTTTGCCTGCATCGGCATTTTTTACAAGGTTTACCATGCGCTGCATGGAGCTATCCGCACCGGTTTTTGTAGCGCGCATGGTGAAGGCACCAAACTGATTAATAGTGCCGGAAAAAACATTGTCGCCTTGTGCTTTATCAACAGGAAGAGATTCGCCTGTCATGACAGCCTG
This sequence comes from Duodenibacillus sp., assembly GCA_963654835.1. Taxonomy (GTDB): domain Bacteria; phylum Bacillota; class Negativicutes; order Acidaminococcales; family Acidaminococcaceae; genus Phascolarctobacterium_A. The sequence continues at coordinate 2,357 of CAVKDE010000087.1, forward strand.
GTCGATAGCAGTTGTGCCTTCAATAATAATGCCGTCAACAGGAACGGTTTCCCCGGGCAGAACTTTGATAATATCGTTGACGTGTACAAATTCAGCAGGGATGAGGTGCTCTTCGCCATTGAAAAGGCGGCGTGCTGTCTGTGGCGTGAGGCTGACGAGTTTTTGGATATCAGCCTGCGCTTTGCGGACGGTGATTTCTTCCAGATAAGCTCCCAGCTGCATGATAAAGGCAATTTCTGCAGCGGCGAAGATTTCGCCGATGTAAATGGAAGCGAGCAGCGCGAGTGAAACTAAAAGGTCTGCCTTGATGTCACGCTCAGTGATGACAGCATGGAAGGCCTCCCAGATGATAGGTACGCCGCAAAGCAGGATTGTGAGCCAGCCTGCATCAATAGGCAGCGGTAAGGCAAAAAAGCTTGCGATTAAGGCAATGAAGGCAAGCACGAGTAAGATAATGTCTTTGCTGCTTGTTCCGGCAGGCAGCAAGTTGTTTAAACGAGTGTAGAGCGTATGCATAATTTCCTCCTCTTAACGTTATACCTCTACGGGGTATGAGTATCTGTGCATATATTATACCTATGGGGGTATATGTATGTCAAGGGGATAAAAGAAAAGACAGACACATTAGCGTATCTGTCCTGAAAGTTATATTTATTTGCCCATATTAGCGAAGCGTTCTACTGCTTTGGTAAATTCTTCGATTGTTTTATCTGCATCACCATGCTCAATGCCATCTTTAACGCAGTGCTTGATATGGCCTTCTAAAATAATTTGTCCGCATTTATGCAGTGCAGATTTTGCTGCGTTGATTTGCGTGAGAATATCTTCGCAGGCAATATCTTCATCAATCATGCGGTTGATAGCCTGTACCTGACCAGCGATTTTATTTAAGCGACGATGTAAGTTGTCCATGTCCATGCATTGTTTCATTTTAGTTCTCCTTGCGCGACCGTTGATAAAACGTCATCTGCTGCATAATCGCTCCTAGGAGTACTAATTTGTACGCCGTCGTCGCGATTATTTGCATCTGACATTTTCTGAGCGGTCTTAGTTCTTTTAGTATTTATTATCAGTGATTTGTACTACTTTGTCAAGGGGATACTAGTATGGGTATAGTTAAACTCGCATATACGCGCTCATTACGCACGCTCCGCGTGCTCCATTCGCTATAAGTTCGGCGTGCTGCACTGCGTCAAAACAGATACCGCCGATAGCGTACACGGGAAGGCTCGTTGCGCTTGCCACTGCGCGTAAAAAATTCAGCCCGCGGGGCGCAAGGTCTGCTTTGCACTGCGTGGCGTAAATATGCCCGGCGATGAGCACTGTTGCGCCAAGTGCTTCTGCTTCCTGCGCTTCACTTATGCTGTGGACGGATGTAGAAAGCCAGGTAAAATACGCACGCTCTGCCTGTGGTAGTGAGCGCAGCAGCGCGAGCGGAAGATGCAGGTATTTGCAGTTCAAATTTTGGGCGAGCTGCCAATCACTGTGCAAAATGAGGGGGAGCTTGTGCTCTGTGCAGATTTTGTATGCTGCAAGTGCGAGCGTGCGGTATTCTGCGCTGCTAATATCCTTCGCGCGGAGAAGAATAGCTGCTGGTTTTAGCGTACTGCTTGCCAGGCGTTCAATTTGCTTTAAAAGCGGACGAGGGCAGGTGGCAGTATCTGTTACGGCGATGAGCGGAAAGTTAGACATAAACGTACTCGCTCATCACAGGCTGCAAGCCGATTTTTAGCAGCGCAGCGTAAATTTCTTCTAAACTTCTGCTATCATCAATTTCAAATTGCTCGTCGCCCAGCTCCTCTTTTTTGCTGTGTGCGCCAATACCTGTATTGACACCGGCGGAAATTTTATTGGCGGCAATGAGCATTAAATTATCACGCACGCGCGCACATTCGCGGCTTGATACGGTGATGGAGGCAAAAGGCATAAAGAGGCGGTAAGCGCACACTACCTGTAAAAGCTGGCGTTCGTGTACATCCATGGGTTTGATTTTATCGTTATTGATGATGGGGCGCAGGCGGGGGCAGGAGAAGGCAACTTCTGCATGAGGATATTTCTTTTGCAAAAGATAGGCATGCAAGCCTGTGGCGAGTGCGTCGCGGCGAAAATCATCCAGGCCTAAAAGTGCAGCAAAACCTACGCCGCGCATTTTTCCCATGAGCGCACGTTCCTGTGCGTAAAAACGGTAAGGGAAAACGCGCTTGTGACCTGCAAGATGCAGCTGCGCATATTTTTCCTTGTTATATGTTTCCTGAAAAACGGTAACGTAATCTACGCCACATTCATGCAGATAGGCGTATTCATCGCTATTGAGCGGATAAATTTCTACACCGACAACTTTAAAATATTTGCGTGCCTGCTTGCAGGCTTCGCCAATGTAATGCACGTCGCTCATTTTGCGGCTTTCACCAGTGAGAATTAAAATTTCCTGCTGCCCTGTCTGCGCAATGGCCTGCATTTCTGCTTCAATCTGTGCGCTGTTTAAGCAGGCACGCTGAATTTTGTTATGGCTGTTAAAACCGCAGTAAATGCAATAGTTTTCACAGTAATTAGCAATATAAAGCGGCGTGAAGAAGGTGACATTATTACCAAAATAACGCTGGCGTTCTATCTGGGCGGCGCGGGCGATTTTCTCTAAAAGCGGCAGCGCGGCGGGCGAAAGCAGGGCAGCAAAATCTTCTGGCGTGCGCTCTGCGTGTGCGAGCGCAGCGAGCACGTCTGCCTCCGTATATTTTGCGTAGTTATATTCTGCACGTGCCTTTTGCACTTTGTCAAAGATAGCAGAATCAATAATTTCCATACCTTCTTGATACTGCATGGGGTCAGTTAAATGCTGTTCGCTAAAAGCTTCTGCCTGCGCGTCATAAATGCTGCTGTTAAAAAATTTATCGTTTGTATCTGTCATCGCGCTTCACCTCAATCATGTAAAAAGCCTGTTAAAGGTGAGCTTGCTGCTGCGCCCTCGCGTACTGCTCCGCAGCCTGCAAGGTAAGCTTTACGTCCTGCTGCTATCGCATCGCGGAAAGCACTTGCCATGAGCGGCAAATTGTCTGCGGTGGCGATGGCAGTATTTGCCATGATAGCTGCTGCGCCCATTTCCATCGCTTCGCAGGCCTGTGAGGGTTTGCCGATGCCTGCATCAACAATTATCGGCAGCTCAATTTCGTTGATAAGAATCTGGATAAAATCCTTTGTGCATAAGCCTTTATTGCTGCCAATAGGCGCACCCAGCGGCATAATGCAGGCTGCACCTGCGTCACGCATATCGCGTGCGCTTTGCAGATCAGGATACATATAAGGCATGACGATAAAGCCTTCTTTAGCTAAAATTTCTGTAGCCTTGATGGTTTCGTGATTGTCAGGCAAGAGATATTTGCTGTCTTTGACTACTTCAATTTTTACGAAATCTGTCTGGCACAGTTCACGCGCCAGACGGGCGATACGCACTGCTTCTTGCGCCGTGCGTGCACCGCTGGTGTTGGGCAAAAGTGTGACGTTGTTCGGCACATAATCTAAAATGTTGGCCAGTGCGCCGCTATTGGCGCGGCGCAGAGCGAGCGTGAGCATTTCTGCACCAGCCTGCTCCACTGCTGCCTGAATCAGCTCCAGCGAATATTTGCCGCTGCCTAAAATAAAACGCGAATGAAATTCATGTCCGCCTAAAGTCCATGTATCGTTTGTCATATCAGTTTTCCTCCAAACCTAAAATAATACGTGCCGCAAGCAGTGCCTGCTGATTGGCGCAAAGAGCGACGCGTGCACCGCACAACGGCAGCTCGTGAAAATCGCTTTGGCTGTCACCGCAAAGATAAAAGTTCTTGCTGATGTGCTTACTGGTGATTGCTTCTGCTTTGCCAAAACCGGCAATGCCGCTGCCGGCGATAAGCTTTTTATTTTGCCAGGTACTGAGTACGGTGCTAGCGAGCATAGCTTTGCTTTCTGCTGCATCTAATGCTTCGCAGATGATGCTGGCATCAGCTAAAAGCGCAGGAATATTTTCTGGTGTAATTTTTACTGCCTGCGCTTTAAAATCAGCGTAAGGACTAATTTCACGCAAGTGGCGTGCGAGAGCTTCAGCTTTGTATTTGCCAACGTCACTAAGAAAATAATATTGGCGGTTAAGATTAGAAAGTTCTACCTTGTCAAAATCGTAAAGATAAAGATGGCCTATGCCAAGACGCGTTAAGGCTACGGCGATATTGCTGCCCAGACCGCCAAGGCCGACGACGGCGACACGCGCGTTTTGCAGTGCGTTCTGCTGCGCTTGCGTCAGGCCTTTTTGCAGCGCGGCGTTAATTTCTGCTGGCGTTGGCGTAGTATTTTTGTGCGCAAGCATTCAGCCACCCCCTACGAAGCTGACGATTTCCAGTTTGTCCGCGTCGGTAAGCGTGGTGCTGGTAAAAGCAGTTTGCTTGATGATTTCGCCGTTGAGTTCGACGGCGACAAGCTCCGGACGATAGCCCAGCTGTGTGAGCAGAGTGTCGAGCGTTGCAGGCTGCTGTAAAGTTTTTTCTTCTCCGTTAATAAGCATAGTAGCGTGCTCCTTTTTCGATAAATTTATTTTGAAATAAAAAAAGCTCATGAAGAAGCTACACCCGTGGTGGTGTACCCCTTCATGAGCTAA
>CAVKDE010000088.1:0-6945 GCA_963654835.1 Duodenibacillus sp.
GTATACAATCGCCTCTTGTATTCACATCTTGCTCCAATTGGTTTATAATGTTACAGATATAATTTTTATTGTTCTGGAGGGACTGTATAATGTTAATTTTAGGTTGTATATTAGTCCTCATAACGCTGTTTTTGTTAATCAAACGCTATGAGGCGAGAATGGTACTTGTTGCTGCTGGTATTGTAATGTGTGCTTGCGCTGGCAATCCGATGGCGGCGTTGAACTCTTTTGCTAAAGGCATGAGTAACAGCATGATTTCTTCTGCCTGCTCTAGCATGGGCTTTGCCTTGGTAATGCGCTTTACCGGTTGTGATAAGCATTTGATCAACTTCCTTGCTAAAGGCCTGACGAAGGTGCATTTTTTGATTATTCCCGGTGTTGTGTTGGCAACCTTTGCTGTAAACATGGCGTTGCCTAGTGCTGCTGGTACTGCTGCTGCCGCTGGTGCAATTTTTATTCCTATTATGATGGGCGCAGGCATTCATCCTGCTATGGCTGCTGCTGCTGTTAAATGCGGTACTTATGGCAGCATGTTGAACCCTGGCCTTGCACATAATCCGTTCGTAGCAAAAATTGCTGGCGTTGGTGTTATGGATGTTATTGCTTACCACTACAAAGCAAACCTTGCTTCTCTGGTTATTGCTGCAATTACTATTACTGCAATTGCTTATTTTACTAAAGAACACAAAGATCATATTGCTGAGGGTCTGGAATTAGAAGAAAACTTTAAAGTAAATTACCTTTATGCGCTGATGCCGATTATTCCTATCGCTATTTTGCTGTTAGGCGCAACTGGTATCGTGCCTATCTTTAAGATGGGCGTTGCTCAGGCTATGATTATTGGTTGCATTTTAGCTTTGGCTGCAACCAGAACTAATCCTGCTGAACTGACCAAATCTTTCTTTGATGGCATGGGCAAAGCTTATGCAGATATCATTGGTATTATCATTTCTGCCGGTGTATTTGTTGCTGGTATGAATGCTATGGGTTTGGTAAAAGCTTTCACCAATGCTATGCTCAATAACCCGGCAATTGTTAAGATTGCTGCTTCTGTTGGCCCTTTCCTGTTAGGTTTAATCGTTGGCTCCGGCGATGCTGCAACCTTTGCTTTCAACGAAGCAATTACGCCGCACGCTGCTGATTTCGGCATGACTCCTGTACAGATGGGCAGCATGGCAACCTTGGGTGGTACTCTTGGCCGTACGATGTCTCCTATCGCTGGTGCAACTATCATCGTTGCCGGTATTGCTGGTGTTAACCCGATGGAAATTGCTAAACGTAACGCCCTGCCGATGGTTTTGGCTATGATTGTTGGTATGAGCATTCTCGTTATGCAATAATTGGAGGCAGACATGAAAGAAGTATCTATCGCTTTAACTGGTGATTCTTTTATTACGCAGCGTTTGCCGCGCGATGCTAAATTTGCTGCGCTGCAAAACTTTTTAGGCAAGCACGATGTGCGTTTTACTAATTTTGAAATTCTCCTGCATGATTTTGAAGTTTATCCTGCTCCCGTAAGTGGCGGTACTTGGGCAGTTGCTCGTCCGACAGTTTTGCAGGATTTGAAGGATTTAACCTTCAACATGTTCACCTGGGCCAATAACCACACTATTGACTGGAATTTAGGTGGTATTTTGACCACGATGAAACACTTGGATGATAATAAATGTCTGCACGCTGGCGTAGGCCGTAACCTTGAAGAAGCGTGCCAGCCGAAATATCTGGATACGCCTAATGCGCGTGTGGCTATTATCGGCGTAACTTCCACCATGAACGAATGGGGCATGGCAAGCAATCCCCGTCGTGATGTGTTAGGTCGTCCTGGTGCGAATGTGCTGCGCTATCAGGCAGTGCATAAAGTTAAACCTGATGATTTTGCAAAACTTAAAGAAATCGTAGAACAGACAGAAGTTAATGCTAACCGTCTGCTGAACGAAAAAGAAGGCTTTACGAAACCTGTTGTAGGCGGTTATTATGTGGGTAATATCCGTTTTGAGCCTGATGAAAATCCTGGCACGGTAACAAAAATGAACGCTAAAGATGCTGCTCGCATCGTGCGTGCGATTAAAGAAGCTAAGCGTCAGGCTGATGTAGTGCTTGTAAGCCATCACAGCCACGAGCGTAAAGGCTTGGACAAACATTTACCGGCAGATTTTGCCCGTGATTTTGCTAAGCTGTGCATTGATAGTGGTGCAGATGCTTTTGTAGGCCACGGTCCGCATATCTGGCGTGGTATTGAAATTTACAACGGTCATCCGATTTTTTACAGCCTTGGAGATTTCATCTTCCAAAATGACTGCGTGGAACGCCAGCCGACCGAGTTTTACGATTTGTACGATTTAGGTCAGGAAAACACTGTGGCAGATGGCCTTGATGTACGCAGTGCTAACGACACCCGTGGCCTTGCTGTGGACAGGCAGTGTTATGAATCGGCAATTGCTTCCTTTAAAATTACTGATGGTAAAATCAGCCGCATTGAGCTGAAACCGCTGGAACTTAATTTTAAAGCAGGTCGTGCAATGCGTGGGCGTCCGGGTCTGGCTAATGCTGAAGTAGCTAACCGCGTTATCCGCGAAATTGCGGAGCTTTCTGCTCCTTATGGTACAGAAATTACTAACGAAAACGGCGTTGGTGTTATCGAAATAAAATAAGTGCTCTTAGATGCTGATGTGCAGAAAACAATTTGCACATCAGCATTTATTATTTGCCCCAGCTTGCGCCCATGCGTTATAATATAAGTTGGAGGAAATTATGGAGATTAATACTTTTCTTGATAAATTACAAAGCTATCATAGCGAGCAGGTTTTTAACCCCTGGAGTGAGTTCGATGCTCGCTATGACATTGGCGTGCAGGCACCTATTGTTCGTAGTGCGAACCTGCGCCGTTATTTAGAGCTGCGTAGTGCGGCGCATTATCTTTTTATTGCGGAAGCCTTAGGCTATCAGGGCGGGCATTTTTCCGGCATTGCGATTACTTCGGAGCGCATTTTGCTCGGGCATCATCCTGATGTGGCGCAAAAAAGCGTTTTAGGCGAATGGGATTATCAGCGCACGAGTAACGCAGATAGTGTCTTTTTAAATAATACGCAAAAACTTAAAGGTTTTAATGAACCTACGGATACTGTGGTGTGGAATGCATTGAATCGTCATGGCTTGGCTTCGTTTGATGTTATTTTGTGGAATATTTTTCCCTTCCACCCTTACAAAGGCGATAATTTGCTGACGAACCGCACGCCTTCTACTACGGAACTGGATATCGGTATTGCCTACGCGCGGATGCTCATGGAGCTGCGCCCAGGCATGAAGATTGTTGCTATCGGGCAGAAGGCACAGGCAACACTTACCCGTTATGGCGTGGAGTGTATGGCTGTGCCGCATCCGTCTATGGGCGGGGCGAACCGCTTTAAAGCAGCGGTAGCGCAGCTGTTAGGTGGTGAGTGACGTGGGTTTGGAGGCTGGCACTTTAAACCGCGAACAAACGCTGCATCTTGCACTTGGCATGGGTAAGGCACTTTTAAAAAATGGTGCAGAAACTTCGCGCGTGGAAGATACTATTTCCCGCTTTTGCCATATGCACGGCTATCACGATATAAATGTTTTTGTTACGCCGACGGTTATTATTTTGGGTGATGAAACAAGCGACGGTTCTACGATTATCTGCCGCATTCGTTATCGCAGCACTAATTTAAGCGTTATCAGCGCAGTGAATGATTTTTCCTACAATGTGAAAGGCTGGAAGCTGTCTTACGAAAAAACAATAGATTATTTTGATGAGCTTTTGCACAAAGCACCGCCTTACGGCAAATGGCGCGTGTGCCTGGCTTCGGCTATCAGCTCGGCGGCTTTTTCCGCTATGCTTGGCGGTAATAGCCACGATTTTATCGCAGCGTTTATTACTGGCGGGCTTTCAATGGTATTGTTAAAGCAGCTTGGCGGCTACCGTCCCAGTGCCTTTTGGGAGAATGCGCTGTCAGGCGCGGCTATCGGCGCCTTGGCGATACTTTGCTGTGAGCTGGATGTTGAGTGTACGCGAACGAATATTATCGTAGGTGCGCTCATGCCTTTCTTGCCTGGCGTGGCGTTTACCAACGGTCTGCGTGATTATATGGCGGGTGATTTGATTTCCGGTAATTCGCGTATCGCCGAGGCGATGCTTTTCGCCACTTCTATCGCCATTGGCTTGGCGTTTAGCCTGCTTGTATGGTATCACTGGGGGTGGAAGCTGTGGGCATAAATTATTATACAGCCTTTGGCTTTGCGTTTTTGGCGACAGCTGCTTTTGGCATTTTGTTTCAGGCACCACGCAAATCTTTACCTATCAGTGGTGTTATTGGTGCTGTGGGTTGGGTAGTTTATATCTACATCCGCAAGGATTTAGAATACGATTCTTTTTACGCTATGTTTTTTGCTACTGTGGCACTCTCGCTTTTAAGCGAGCTGGCAGCACGCATTTTTAAACAGCCTGTAACGATTTTTGTTATTCCGGGTATTATCCCAATTGTGCCTGGACTTGGTATGTACCGCGGGATGGCGGCGATTATCGAAAATAATTACGATACAGGTATGAACATTCTTATTACCACAGGTATGGATGCCAGTGCAATTGCCTTAGGTATGATGTTGATGACGAGTGTTTTCCGTGTGTTTAAGCTGAGCAAGGATCATCAGCGATTGTTGTCTTTGCTGCGTGATGAAAAGAGAAATCGGCGATAAAGCACCATCTGCTTCAGAAATGTTCCTCGACGTACTTCTAGTACGCCCTCGTCACATTTTTTCGCATCTGGTACTTTCTCCCCGATTTGTGTAGAAATAGTTGGTAATAATTTTTTGAGAGGATAAGAAAATATGAGTTTAATAGAATTACTGCTTCTGGCGGTAAGTCTGGCGATGGATGCTTTTGCGGTATCTATTTGTGGCAGTATGGTGCTGTCACCAGCAAATAGGACAGCGGGAGCTTTCCGTTTTGGCATCTGGTTTGGTGCCTTCCAGTTTTTGATGCCTGTTATAGGTTATTTTGGCGCAGCTTCGTTTATTGATTATATTACGGAGTACGATCACTGGATTGCCTTCTTGCTTTTGGCTTATCTTGGCGTGAACATGATTCGTGAAGCGAAAGAGGCGTGCCACGTTAAGCAAAGCTATACCATGAAAGAGATGGCGGTGCTGGCTATTGCCACCAGCATTGATGCTTTGGCTGTGGGTATCAGTTTTGCGTTTTTAGAGGTGAATATTTGGTTTGCTTCTACGCTGATTGGCCTTGTGACTTTTGCGATTGCTACTTTCGGCGGTTTGGCCGGGTTCAAACTGGGAAGCGCGGTAGGCGCAAGGGCGAACGTGTGCGGCGGAGCGGTGCTGATTGGCATTGGTGTTAAAATTTTGCTGGAACATTTGGGGGTTATTTGAAAGGAGTTTTATTATGACTACAGTTAATAAAGAGCGTATGCTTGCAGAATTTAAGGAGATTGTTGCTGTGCCGTGCCACAGTTTACAAGAGCGTCCTGTGTTTGACTTGCTTAAAGGCAAGTTTGAGGCTTTGGGCTTTACAGTGGAAGAAGATGATGCAGGCGAGCAGCTGGGCGGCAATTGCGGTAATTTGTGGGCGTTTTTGCCTGCTACCGAAGGCGTGAAAAATGCTACGCGCGTGTTGCTTTCTGCACATATGGATGGCGTTGAACCGTGCGGCGGCACTACTGTTGTGCAAAAGGATGGCGTGCTCTATAGCGATGGCACAACCATTTTAGGTGGCGATGATAAATCCGGCGTTGAGGGTATCCTGGAAGGCTTACGTCTTTTGACGGAAGAAGGCGCACCGCATGGTGATATTCAGGTTCTGCTGACGATTTGTGAAGAGGGCGGCGTGAACGGTTCTCGCTGCCTTGATCAATCTAAGCTGCGCGCCGATGTTGGCTATGCGCTTGACGGCGAAGGCGCACCGGGTGAAATTGTTGTGGGCGCACCGGGTCAGAAAAAATATAAAATCAACATCATCGGCAAAACGGCGCACGGTGGTTTGGAACCGGAAAAAGGCATCAATTCCATTATGATTGCAGCCAAGGCTCTTGCTGATGTAAAACGTTATGGCAGAATCGACGAGGAAACAACCTGCAATATTGGTATTATTGGCGGTGGCAAGGCGACGAACATTGTGCCTGATCTTGTGACGATTGAAGGCGATGCACGCAGCCGTAATAAAGAAAAACTGGAAGCTATCTGCGCCGAAGTGGTTGATACTATTGTTGAAAGCGCGAAAAAATATGGCGCGAAGGCAGAAGCTGTTATTGATAACAAATATGCTTCCTTTGCTGTGGCAGAAGATAGCGAAGTTGTGGCACTAGCGAAGGCAGCATGCGCGATGCACAATTTGCCTGTAGATGTTACGGTAACTGGTGGTGGCAGTGATGCCAACTTCCTCAATGCTTATGGCGTACCGAGTGTTATTTTAGGTACAGGTATGAGCAATGTGCATACTGTTGACGAATATTTGAAGGAAGAAGATTTGTATAATTCTGCGCTCATGGTGCATGGTATTTTGAAGGCTGCAGTAAAATAAGGTTAGCAAAATAATTGGAGGTCTGTATACTTATGGGTATGCAGGCCTTTTTTTGGTACAACTACTTTTGGTAAAATATGAAAAAAGGATGTATATATTGACTGATGATAAATACAATCGTATAATGAAAATATAATACATTTACTTTTATCTGTGTTTTACAATAGGAAAGAAGGATAGCAATGGCTCATCAAAATGAACAGTTAAAGTTAGTTGAAGACAGTTTGGACTTTGATGAATTAGAAGAATTATTAGAGAAAGAATTAAGTGAAAAAAATTTAGCATTAGAATTAGCAACTGCAGATAGAGATAAAATTGGCGACCCTCAAAGGTTGGCTGAAACGGTAGGAAATGTTGTCTGGGAACAATTTATCAACCAGGTAGGTGTTGTTGCC
>CAVKDE010000089.1:0-6904 GCA_963654835.1 Duodenibacillus sp.
GTTTTTACCGTCATGCAGGGCGTTTGCTCAAGCAGCCACTAGGTGAAGCTTATGATATGATTATCCTTGATGTAGAAGGTTTTCGTTTGGTAAATGAACTTTTCGGACGCAGGGAAGGCCTGCACTTTCTGCAGCAGCTGGCACTCCTGCTCACGGCTATGCCTGGTGCAGAGCGGGGTGTTTTGTCGCGCGTATATGGGGCGACGTATTATATCTTCATGCCGAGCGAGCTGCACTTTTATACTGCTTTAAACCACAAGCTGGCGGAGTTTTTGGCTGATTATCCGCTTCCTTTGACCTTGCAGAGCCGTATGGGTGTGTATGAAGTTGTTGATAATAGTGTAGCGGTGGTGGAAATCTGCAATTGTGCGCGCTTGGCACTTGATTATAACCAGCGGAAGGAAGAAAACGAGATTCTTTTCTACAACGAAGAGCTGCACAGCAAGCTGCTTTTGGAACACCAGCTGATGGATAGGATTCCTGAAGCACTGAAAAACGGCGAGCTTAAAATGTATTTACAGCCGAAGGTGGATATGCGTACCGGAAAAACTATTGGTGCGGAAGCCTTGGTGCGCTGGATTCATCCGGAGCTTGGTTTTATTGCGCCTGATACTTTTATTCCGCTTCTGGAAAAAGAAGGCATGATTTATGCTGTCGACAAATGTATTTGGGAGCAGGCCTGCCAGGTTTTGCAAGCGCGTAAGCAGCAGGGGCGTTCCATGCTGCCGATTTCTGTTAATGTAGCGCGCAATGATTTATATGAAAAAAATCTGGTGCAGGATTTAAAAAATCTTGTAGAAAAATATGATTTAAAAGCAGAAAACCTGCGGCTGGAAATTCTGGAACGCGATTATGTGACCAATTCACGTAAAAGCTTTGCTATTTTGGCACAGCTGCGCAGTTTAGGCTTTTTAATTGAAATGGATGATTTTGGTATTGAAGCTTCTTCGCTTTCTATGCTGGCTGATATGCCGTTTGATATTTTGAAGCTGGACAGACATTTTTTGATGTCGGCGTTTAGCAATAAACGTCAGATAGAAGTTATCCGCTTTATTATAAATTTAGGGCATAGTCTGAATATGACGATTATTGCGGAAGGCGTAGAAACAAAAGAGCAGGAAGAGCTTTTGCTTTCACTTGGCTGCTGCTATGCGCAGGGTTATTATTATTGCAAGCCCCAGCCGGCAGCGTTTTTCTTAAATGTAGAATAAGGATGTGCAGATGATGAAGGCAGCAAAATGTGCTGTGTGTGCGCTGCTTGTCGCTTGTGCAGCAGGCAGCAGCGCAGCTTTGGCACATGAAGAACTGGAAGAATTTAGACTTGATGCTGTGGTGGTAACAGCATCGCGCAAGGCAGAAAACGAGATAAAGAGTGCTTCGGCAGTGGAAGTAATTGATGAAAAAAGCATTGCCAGCAGCGGTGCTGGTAATGCTTTTTCTGTGTTAGGGCACGCTTTGGGCGTGACGACGCTCGCTCCGGGGCCTGGCGGGATGTCGATGGGTTCGCTTACGAGCACAGTAGAGATACGCGGCGTGGATAAAGGCACTTTAGTGCTGGTGGATGGCGCAGCCCTGAACCAGGATGGCAAGTACAACCTGGAGGATATCCCTGCGGACATGATAGAAAAAATTGAAATTGTGCGCGGTGGCGGTACTGTGCTTTATGGCAGCGAGGCAACTGGCGGCGTTATCAATATCATTACGAAGAAAAATTTTACGCGCAGTAAAGTGAAGCTTGAAGCAGGCAGCTACGCGCAGCAAAGATATGCAGCGCAGCTTGCCGCAGGCAATTTTAGTGGCACATTGCATTACGCACACCGTGGCAAGGTGACGGATTATGCGCAGATTGCAGGGCAGGACTATGATTATCTGCGCGGCGAGGAAAAGGGAGCGGCGTGGAGCTACTGTTTTGACGACGCATGGACGCTGACGCATAACTATCTACAAAACACGCACCACATTCTGGCAAAAGCAAACGCAGCTGCTTCTGCCAGCGGCAGCGAGTATAAGGATATAACCAATAGCTTTAACCTGCGTTACGCTAAAGACGGCTGGCAGGCTTTTGCTGCTTATAATACGCAGGAGAAAAATTATGACAGGTTAAATTATTTAGGCAGCGAATATCAAAATACTACTAAATATAGCTGGCGTAAGGGTAAAAACTTAGAACTGGACGTGCAAAAAAGCTTTGAGCTGCCTGCGGCTAACACTTTGCTCATCGGTGCTAATTATAAAAGAGAAGAGCTTTCCTTGTACAGCACGAATAGAGCATTTTTAGACAGCACCTATAAGCGTAATGTGTATTCGCTTTATGCTTCCTATGGCTGGCAGCTGGCGCAGAAAACGAAGCTTAATTTTAATGCGCGTGAAACCTGGGCGGTAGATACGAATGGCAGCCAGAAAAATTTGCTTACGGGAGCCTCAATGCGCAGCGATAATGCGGATTTACGCAAATTTACGCCCGAAGTGCAGCTTGTGCATGAACTTAGTGATACGCAAAGTTTTTATGCCAAGGCAGGCAAATCCTTCCGCCTGCCGAATTTAACGCAGCTTTACGGTACAGGCGCGCTTTTGCCTATGCTTAATTTAAAACCTGAAAGCGGTGTGCATTATGAGCTTGGCTATAAGGAAGATAACGCGCGCGCTGCGTGGCGCATTGCACTGTTTAAATACGCGCTTAGCGATGCCATCAGCTATAAGAGTGGCGATGCGCTTTTGGGAACGGCGGAGTATACAAATAAGAACATGAAAAATGCAGGTGTGGAGCTAAGTTATCGCGTGCAGCATAATGATAATTGGCAAACTAACTGGGGAGCGGCGTGGAGCAACCCGCGCCTTGGCGGTGATGCGGATGGCGATAGCAGCTGGTATGGCGTGCTGAATAGTTATCAGCTGCAGGGCAGCGCTAGTTATACTCAAGAAAAATTTTCGGCAAGTTTTGCTGCCAATTATCTGGGCGGACGCAAGGCTATGAGCCTTGCCCGCACTTGCGTGAAACCGTTTTTCAGTACGGATTTACACCTCAGCTATGCGCCTTGTGCAAAGCACAGTTTTTATCTGCACGTCAACAATCTTTTAGACAGAAAAGATTTAATCAATGCAGGTGCGGCTCGCTCCCTGCCTGCGCGTTATTACGCTTTGGGGCGTAATTTCCTGCTTGGTTATGAGTATAGTTTTTAGCTGATGAAGTTAAGCAATTTCTTGACTGAACTTTATCGCTGTTATATAATATTGAAGAATATTAGAATGTTTTCTTAGTGCAGAAGTTTAACGCAGCATTAGATTGACAAAAATCTTGTAGGGCTTGCGACCTTTCGAGCATAATGTTTTGGCGAAAAGGTGCAGCCCTCATCTTATTTTATGGAGGCAGATATATGCAGCCAGTAAAAATTCGCATTTTGAGCACGACTAAAGATCCTGAAAGTGCAGCGCAGTCTTCGGAACAAAAATATACAGGTACGATGACGGAAAAGGGCGGCAAGCATTACGTTATGTATCACGAAGACGAGCAATCCGGCTTGGATAATACCAAGACCACGCTGAAGTGGGACGATGAGCACATTATTGTTATGCGCAGCGGCAGTGTGGATCACAGGCAGGAATTTCGCCAAGGCTATGTAGATAAAAGCTTGTATCAGACGCCGTACATGAAAATTCCGCTTACTACGCAGACGAGCTATGTTTATACTTATTTCCGTGACGGTATCTGGCGTTTGGAAATGGAATACACCTTGTACCACGAGGAAAAGCCTTATGGCGAGATGAAGATTTTGATTGAAATTGAGGGAATGTAGTATGAAAATCGGCTTTGATAATCAAAAATATTTAACCATGCAGTCTGAGCATATCAGAGAACGCATCAGTAAATTTGGCGACAAGCTTTATCTGGAATTTGGCGGCAAGCTGTTTGATGATTACCATGCTTCCCGCGTGCTCCCGGGGTTTGCCCCTGACAGCAAGCTGCAAATGCTCTTGCAGCTCGCAGATCAGGCAGAGATGATTATTTCCATCAACGCTGATGATATTGAAAACAACAAGGTGCGTCATGATTTAGGCCTGACTTATGATTTAGATGTTCTGCGCCTGGTAAAAGTTTACCGTTCCAAAGGCCTTTATGTGAGCAGCGTGGTGATTACGCAGTACAAAGGGCAGAAATCTATCGAAAGCTTTAAGCATAAGCTGGAAGCACTGGATATTAAAGTTTATTATCATTATCCTATTGAAGGCTATCCGCATAACGTGGAGCATATCGTGAGCGATGAAGGCTACGGCAAAAATGATTATGTGGAAACAACCCGCCCGCTCGTGGTGGTTACGGCTCCCGGACCGGGCAGCGGCAAGATGGCAACCTGCCTGTCACAGCTATACCATGAAAATAAACGTGGCATTAAAGCAGGCTATGCTAAATTTGAAACCTTCCCTATCTGGAACCTGCCTTTGAAGCATCCTGTAAACATGGCTTATGAAGCTGCTACGGCAGATTTGCAGGACGTGAACATGATTGACCCCTTCCATTTGGAAGCCTACGGGGTAACGACGGTAAACTATAACCGCGATATAGAAATTTATCCTGTGCTGGCAGCAATTTTTGAACGCATTTATGGCTACTGCCCTTATAAATCGCCGACGGATATGGGCGTAAATATGGCAGGCAACTGCATTTGCGATGATGAGGTGTGCTGCGAAGCTTCACGCCAGGAAATTATCCGCCGTTATTACCAATCCTGGAACCGTGTGGTGAAAGATGAAGCGGATAAGCAGGAAGTTTATACGCTGGAGCTGTTAATGAAGCAGGCGAAGGTGAGCGTGAATGACCGCAAGGTTGTAACGGTTGCTAAAAAAGTTGCGGAGGAACGCAGCAGTGCTGTTATTGCGCTGGAACTTGACGATGGCAGGATTGTTACCGGCAAAACTACTGATTTATTAGGCCCTGCAAGCGCCGTTTTATTGAATGCGGTGAAAGCTTTAGGTAATATTGAAGATGAAATGCATTTAATTTCGCCTACATATATCAACCCGATTCAGGAGCTGAAAATAAAATTTCTGGGCAGCAACAACCCACGCCTGCATATGGATGAAGTGCTGATTGCGCTTTCCATGTGTGCAGCAACGGATAGCTTGGCGAAACTTGCACTGAACCAGCTGCCTAAGCTGAAAGGCTGCCAGGCTCATTCTACCGTTATGCTCACGGAAGGCGATTTTAAAATCTTCAAGAAGCTGGGCGTAGAATTAACCAACGATCCTATTTACGAAACCAAGTAAGCACTAAATACATCAGAAGGAGAGATTTTGCTTTGGATATAAAAGATTTATTAGCCGCTGCCATTAAAGATGCAGCGC
Organism: Duodenibacillus sp.; assembly: GCA_963654835.1. Taxonomy (GTDB): domain Bacteria; phylum Bacillota; class Negativicutes; order Acidaminococcales; family Acidaminococcaceae; genus Phascolarctobacterium_A. The sequence goes on from CAVKDE010000089.1 coordinate 5,341, forward strand.
AAAAAGCTATCGACAGTGGCACTTTGAAACCGGGTACTTTACCGGAAGTTATGCTGGAGGTTCCGCCGCAAAAAGAATTTGGTGATTTTGCGACGAACTTTGCTATGCAGTCTGCCCGCAGCCTGCACTGCGCTCCGCGTCAGATTGCACAGGCTGTTGTAGATAATTTGGACTGTGCTTCTTTAGAAAAAATGGAAATTGCCGGCCCCGGCTTCATTAATTTCTATCTGAAGCAGGATTGGACGGCAGACCTTTTGGAAAGCATTTTAGCTGCCGGAGAAAACTATGGCAACCTGCCGGCTAATGGTCTTGGCCGCGTACAGGTGGAATATGTAAGTGCTAACCCTACCGGCCCGCTGCATGTAGGCCATGCACGTGGTGCTGCGGTGGGCAGTGCTATGGTAAACCTTCTGCGTGCAGCAGGTTATGATGTAGAAAGCGAGTATTACATTAACGATGCAGGCAACCAGATGAACAACTTGGCAGCTTCTGTCAACGCACGTTATTTACAGCTCTTGAAGCTGGAAGAAATGGGCGGCGTTCCTGCGGACTTAACCGTTAAACAGTTAGACGAAATGCCGACAGGCATTGCTTTCCCGGAAAACGGCTATCACGGATATGATATTATTGAAACAGCGCAGCGCATTATCCGCATCTATGGCAAAGAATTTGTTGCCTTAGAGGAAAAAGAGCGTCTGGCTAAATTCTTAGAGATTGCTTATAAAGAAAAATTGGCAGGTTTGAAGGAAGATTTGGAAGCCTTCGGCGTAACCTTTGACGTATGGTTCAGCGAGCAATCTTTGCATGACGCAGATAAAATTCATGAAGCTTGCAAATATTTGCAGGATAAAGGCTGCGTTTATGAAAAAGATGGCGCACTGTGGTTTAATTCCACTGCTTATGGCGATGATAAAGACCGCGTTGTCATCCGTGACAATGGCATTTCCACTTATTTTGCTGCTGATATTGCTTATCACCGCAATAAATTTGAGCGTGGCTTTGCCCGCGTTATCAACCTGTGGGGCGCAGATCATCATGGCTATATTGCCCGCGTGAAGGCTGCTGTAAGTGCTTTAGGTTTTAACGCTGATGATCTGGAAGTTTTGCTTTTGCAGATGGTACGTTTGTATCGCAATGGCGATATTGTGAAGCTTTCCAAGCGCACCGGCGAAACCATCACCCTGCGCGAGCTGGTGGAAGAAGTTGGCAAAGACGCAGCGCGTTATTTCTTCTGCATGCGTTCTTTGGACAGCCAGTTAGATTTTGATATGACTCTGGCTACTGAAAAATCTAACAAGAACCCTGTTTACTATATCCAATATGCTCATGCGCGTATTTGCAGCATTTACCGTCAGTTGGCGGAAGCTGGTATTGCAGCAGCTCCTCTGGCTGAATTGAAGCTGGATACTTTGCAGGCTCCGGAAGAGCTGGCGCTGATTAAAAAGCTGGGTGAATATCTGGAAATGATTGCTCTGGCAGCGCGCGAACGTGCTGTGCATCATGTAGCAACTTATACATATGAACTTGCTAGTATGTTCCATTCCTTCTATAACCAATGCCGCAT
>CAVKDE010000090.1:0-1313 GCA_963654835.1 Duodenibacillus sp.
AGCATCCATGTCATAATATTTGTACTCGCCTAAGCGTCCACCAAAGATAACTTTTGCTTCTGCGTCAGCAAGTTTCTTATATTCAGCATAAAGCTTGCCATTCTTCTCATCATTAACAGGATAGTAAGGCTCATCGCCAGGTTTCCATTCGCTGCTGTATTCACGGCTGATAACAGTTTTCGGCAAATCGTTGCCTTGCGCATCCTTGCCAAATTCAAACCATTTATGCTCAATAATGCGTGTCCACGGTGTTTCTATATCCGTGTAGTTTACAGCTGCGTTACCTTGGAAGTTGGGTATATCCAGCACTTCATTTTCAAAACGCACACTACGATATTCCAAATTTCCAAGCTTGTAATCAAAATAAGCATCAATAGGCCCAGTGTAGATAACCTTGTCAGCCAAAGCGTCAAACTCAGCTTTATGCTCTAAATAATCCACACCAAGTTTGACCTCAATACCCTCCAGCATATTGGCAACCATCTTCGTATAACCGCCAACAGGTATACCTTGATACAAAGCGTTGAAATAGTTATTGTCAAAAGTTAAGCGCACAGGCAAACGTTTAATAATAAATGCAGGCAACTCTGTACAAGGTCTGCCCCACTGCTTTTCCGTATAGCCTTTAATAAGCTTTTCATAAATATCTGTGCCTACAAGGGAAATAGCTTGCTCTTCCAAGTTTTTAGGCTCGGTAATACCAGCTTCTTTTTTCTGCTCTTCAATCTTCGCAGCAGCTTCTGCGGGAGTCACCACTCCCCACATTTTGTTGAACGTATACATGTTAAAAGGCAGGCTGTAAAGCTCTCCATGGTAATTTGCTACAGGCGAATTAGTGAAGCGGTTGAACTCTGCAAACTGCGTCACATAATCCCACACATGTTTTAAATTCGTATGGAAGATATGTGCGCCATAAATATGCACGTTAATGCCTTCAATTTCTTTTGTATAAACATTGCCAGCAATATTCGGACGCTTATCAATGACAAGCACCTTCTTGCCTTTAGCTTTCGCTTCATGCGCGAAAACTACTCCAAATAAACCACTGCCAACTACCAGATAATCATATTTCATAACTCAATACGCACCCTTTCTCATCGCCACAACAGCAAAAGTTTTAAACAACATCACAATATCAATCCACACGCTCCAATTACGCACGTACCAGCTGTCTAAGAGCACACGCTCGTGGTATTCAATATCGCTGCGCCCGCTCACCTGCCACATACCTGTTATACCAGGTTTCACCATCAAGTAATCGCCTACGTATTCGCCATAACGCTCCAGCTCTTCCTGAATAATCGGCCGCGGAC
>CAVKDE010000090.1:1323-6896 GCA_963654835.1 Duodenibacillus sp.
CGGCAGTTCATCAAGGCTCGTCTTGCGCAGAAAAGCACCACTTTTCGTAATACGCGGGTCATTTTTCAGCTTGAAATCACGCTCCCACTCTTCTCTAGCAGCAGGGTCGTTAGCCAAAAGCTCTGCCAGTTTTTCCTTCGCATCCACACACATACTGCGGAATTTATAACACGGGAAAGGCTTGCCATCCTTGCCAATGCGGATATGCTTAAAAATCACAGGCCCAGGATTATCTTTATAAATCCAGATGGCTATGAATAACAAAATTGGTGAAATAGCAATCGTGCCAAGCAGCGTCAGCGTATAATCAAACACCGTTTTTAACATTCTGTTCAGCGGTCTTGCCAAGTTGTTTTTCAAACGCAGCACTACCAGCTTCTCATTGATTCGTTAAACAGGCTCTCAATCTCCAATCCACCGGTAGGAATGCCTACAAAGTTAGGAATAACGCCAATGTTTTCCACCAGCGGCTGGATGCGGTAAACTAGCCAGCCAAGTTTTTCATCCTTCAAGCCAGGGGCGGCAATAAAAACTCGCTTTACGCCAGTTTGCTGTATAACCTTTTCTGCATCCGCAAAGCCACCAAGAACGGGAAAATTATCTAAAATTCCATGCTTTACTTCGTTGTCTTCTAAAAGGCCTACGATTTTATAACCCATGCCCACATCGCCTTTAATCGCCTGTGCTAAAAGTTCCGCTGTCTTGCCTGCGCCAATAATCAGTACAGGAATCTGCAAAAGCTGTTTTTTGATCAAGAACTTTTTCGTTGCATAGCGCAAAATAGCGATGAAAAGGAATACCAAAATACCAAATAAAAGTACAAAAAACCTGCTTGTGCGTGCTGCAATCTGCGCCACGTAAAGCACAAAAACCAGTGCCACTGTGCCATAAAGGCAGGAATGGAAAAGCTGCTCCACCTCTTTATAAAAAGGCATACGACGGCTATAAAGCTGGCGCATATTGATAAACAACATGTATAATGCAGGGAAAATTATCCAAAAGTTAAGCCACGAAATATGCAGGCGCGTCGCACCAAAGCACAGGTTACGAATACTTACTGCGCTTTGCTCCGCTGCTACGATTGCAAGGTAATCTAAAATTATAAATAAAACTGTCGTAAAATATTTATTAGTCACGTCATCCCATCCTCGTAAAAAATAATACAAACCCCTCTCAGTCAGCTTCGCTGACAGCTCCCCCCGAGGGGAGCCTTTCAAAAAGTTCGACACACAAAAAATTCACCAACACTGGTAAAGCACATTACACCATCTAAGCAAACTTTCAACATTCACATTAGTTATTTTTAAATATTATACCACCGTTTCTCCCCCCCGCAACCACTCGTCCATTAAATGTGTTGTTTTTTAGAAATTCAATGCGGAATGTTCGACGAAGTTCAACTTGAGGATGCACTTCGCAGTGCGAGCTAAAAATTTTAGTTCCCGCTTCTAATCTCATTCAACTTCTTTCATCACTGAAAGAAGTTGCAAGAAAGGTGCAAGCTTTTTGAAAAAGCTTGGGAAAACTAAGCTTTTTCGTGCCGAAAAAGCTTAGCAAAAAGGCTTTTATATTTGCCTTACGCTTTGCTGCGAAGAGCGAGCCTTTCGTAATTCAATAGATTGTTCTACGTTCCAGTGGTTACAAATTTGTGGTTTATCTAAGCCTAAGCTAGTATGACTAATTTCGGGTTTACATGCTAGACTCTTTAGGCTAGCATTTCTCGCCTTTCGCTGACTTAGCAAAGCGGATCACTTAAAGGGTTTTTGATAAAACTTTTGACCCGTCAAAAGTTTTGCGTTTCCCGCGCTTTCTAAAAGCGCGTGGTTTTCTTCCAGATTCTTTTGCCATCAAAAGAATCTGCCTAAAGAATGAGATAAAAACTACGGTAGAAACAGAACAATATTTAACTACTCCGCTCCTCCTAAAGCTTCAATTTTTCCTCTTTCACGCGCAGAAAAACTTTTAGATATAACTCAATAAATGCTTCACTATTAGCGTTATACATGGTATAATTAGCATATACTAATGATAAGATTTAAGGAGGAATATTAAGATGCCTTTAGTTACATCTACCGAAATGTTCAAAAAAGCTTATGAAGGTCACTACGCTGTAGGTGCCTTCAATGTCAACAACATGGAAATCATCCAAGGTATCGTTGCTGCCGCTAAGCAGGAACAATCTCCGCTGATTTTGCAAGTTAGTGCCGGCGCACGTAAATACGCCAGCCACATCTATCTCATGAAGCTTGTTGAAGCTGCTGTAGAAGATACCGGCCTGCCGATTTGCCTGCACTTAGATCATGGCGAAGATTTTGATATCTGCAAAGCCTGCGTTGATGGCGGTTTCACCTCTGTTATGATTGATGGCAGCAAGCATCCTTTTGAAGAAAATATTGAAATGACCCGTCGCGTGGTAGAATACGCACACGAAAGAGGCGTTGTAGTTGAAGCCGAGCTTGGCAGACTGGCAGGCGTAGAAGACGCTGTTAAAGTAAACAGCAAAGACGCTACCTATACTGATCCTGATCAGGCTGTAGAATTTGTTGAACGCACTGGCTGCGACAGCTTAGCAATCGCTATCGGCACCAGCCATGGCGCATATAAATTCAAAGGTAAACCGGAGCTGGATTTTGCCCGTCTGGAAAAAATTACTAACCTGCTGCCCGGTTATCCTTTAGTTCTGCATGGTGCTTCTACCGTTATCCCCGCTTTCGTTGAAGAATGCAACAAATATGGCGGCAAACTGGACGGCGCACAAGGCGTTCCTGAAGATATGCTGCTGAAAGCAGGCAAATTCGGCGTTTGCAAAATCAACATTGATACTGATCTGCGTTTAGCTATGACCGCTTCTATCCGCAAACATTTTGTAGAAAACCCTGGCGATTTTGACCCACGTCAATATCTGAAACCTGCACGTCAGGCAATTCAGGATATGGTGGCTCATAAAATGCGCGACGTACTCAACAGCAGCAACAGACTGTAATTGAGTAAATAATAAAACTTGATAGTTTACAACAGGCACTTAAAAGAAATTTTAGGTGTCTGTTTTTTTGTAGCACAAAAAAAGCAAGTTTAATACTTCTGAAGAAATATCAAACTTGCTTTTTACAACCATTTTTACTTTTACAATTCGCCCCCGCGCCAAGTGCGCTTACGTGCGGGCGGCGTAGGATAAGCCTTATGGCTTGTTAAAAGTCCTTGGCGCACAAGGCTTTCTGCCAGCGATACAGGTGCTGCAGCACTATCAATCACAGGCACACCCAAACGCTCGCTTAAAGGCTGCGCCAGGCCAAGGAAGGAAAGGCAGCCTAAAATAAGCACCTGCGCTCCGCTTTGCACAACTAAACGCTCGCCTGCTTCCGTAAGTAAATCTAAAGTTTTACTGCGACCGCGCCAAAAATCAACCCCACGCCCTGCAATACCGTCAATCCCAGCGATGCGTGACGGGAGCACGCCGCAGCTTTCTACAAAGAGCTGCTTTTCTGCCTTACGGCTGGCATCTGCTAAAAGCAGTCCCGCCTGCCTGCCCACTAAGGGAGCTAAAAGCAGGCTCGCCTGCCCTCCACCAACGACGGGAATCTGTACAGCCTCGCGGCAGGCAGCCAAAGCGGGATCACTAAAACAATACAGCACCACGGCATCATAACCTTCACGCTCTGCGCGCACGGCCATTTTAATAATTTCCGGTGCAGCAAGTGCGGCATCCAGCGCAGAATCAATTTCAATCTGGTTTTCTGTGAGGCACTCCATGTGCAGCTTAGTATCCGGTCCCACATGCGCACTGAGCAGATGGCAACGCTCAGCCATCTGCTCAGGAGTAACCCCATAATCAGGATTAATAATAAATATTTTCATTTTCCGCCCTTATACCAAAACAGAAGCGAGGAATTTTTGCGCACGCTCTGTCTTCGGATGATTAAAGACTTCATCAGGTGTACCACTTTCAATCAGATAGCCACCATCCATAAAGTAAACAGTGTCAGATACGTCCTTGGCAAAACCCATTTCATGCGTAACCAGCACCATCGTGATACCGGTATTAGCCAATTGCTTAATAACGTCCAGAACCTCTTTTACCATCTCCGGATCCAGCGCACTCGTCGGCTCATCCAAAAGCAGAACCTTCGGTTCCATCGCTAACGCACGGGCAATAGCAACGCGCTGCTTCTGGCCGCCGCTCAAACGGCTGGGATATTCGTTAGCTTTATCAGAAAGATTAACCTTTTCCAGCAGCTTCATCGCCTTGGCTGTTGCCTCTTCCTTGGATAAACCGTTCACTACGCGCGGAGCGTAAGTCATGTTCTCCAAAACAGTCATGTTCGCAAACAGGTTAAAATGCTGGAACACCATGCAGGCATTTTTGCGGATATCTTCAATTTTAATCTTGGAATTTACAATATCCACACCATCAAACAAAATAGAACCGCCTGTAGGCTGCTCCAAAAGGTTGATGCAGCGCAAAAGTGTAGATTTGCCGCTGCCGGAAGAACCGATAATAGTAACAACCTCACCTTTTTTGATGCTCAAGGAAACATCCTTTAAAACCTGTAAATCACCAAAACTTTTAGACAGGTGTTGAATCTCAATCACTGACGCGCACCTTCTTTTCTAACAACGAACCCAGGAAATTAAGGGCCATAACGAGTACATAATAAACTGCAGCTGCAACAATAAACGCCTCAAAGGCGCGGAAAGTTTTCGCCTGAATCAAATCTGCCCAGCGCAGCGTATCAGCTACACCGATAACAGAAACAAGACTGGAATCTTTCAGCAGCATAATGCTTTCGTTCACAAGGGACGGCAGTGCATTTTTAATAGCCTGCGGCAGGATAATATCCAGCAGGAAACGATGCTTAGACACGCCCAGGCTCATTGCACCCTCCCACTGGCCTTTATCGACAGCTAAAATACCGCCACGCAGTGCTTCTGAAATATACGCAGCACTGTTTAAGCCAAAGGAAAGTACGCCGGCTTCCAGCGCAGAAATTGTATAGCTCGTCAGCTGCGGCGTAGCAAAATAAATGAGCATCAGCTGCACTAAAAGCGGTGTGCCACGGAAAACGGAGATATAAACTTTCGCCAGGAACGAAAGCACCCTGCTCTTAGACAGCGTAATCAGGGCTAAAATAAAGCCACCGATAAAACCCATAATCGTGGAGAAAAAGGTAAACTTGAGCGTAATCCAAACCGCATTCATCAGCAGCGGAAAATATGGCTCCAGAACAGAAAAATCTAACATCTGCTACCTTCTCTCTTAAAGTTTAGCAATATCCAGCTTTTCAACAGCTGCTTCGTATTCTTTGGTACCTTCTTCACCCAGATGAGCTACGAGAATTTTGTGCAGTTCACCATTAGTGCGCATTTCTTTAAGGATTTCATTAATTTTTTCGGTATCCTTAGAGTTTTTCGGCAGAGCGATAGCAAAGGTATCATCTTTCAGCACAGGTCCTTGCAGAACGTGGATCTCAAGATCAGGATTTTGTTTTACAAAAACAGCAGCTTGGGAAGAATCAAACAGGCCACCAGCCAGACGACCATTTTTGATATCCTGGATTACCAGCGGCGTAGTATCC
>CAVKDE010000091.1:0-6825 GCA_963654835.1 Duodenibacillus sp.
TAGACTATGCGTTTAAGAAAGAAACCCTGGATTGAAGAAGCGATGAAGGATGTGCAGGACGAGTACGTTTTTATGCACGACCTTGATAAATTTAAAGGCCATTGGCAGGAACTTTTTCCCGGTAAGCGTTTGTGCCTGGAAATTGGCTGCGGTAAGGGACGCTTTACCATTGGCATGGCAGAGCTGAACCCGGATAAGGCGTTTATCGGCATTGAAACGCAGCATGATATTGCTTATTTCCCGGCGAAGGCAGCTAAGGATAAAAAGCTGGATAATGTGCGCATTATCTGCGCTAACGCTGAGAACCTGTTAGATTGGTTTGAGCCTGGCGAGATTAAGGAGCTTTACTTAAACTTCAGCGACCCGTGGCCGAAGGCACGCCACGCCAAACGTCGTTTGACGCACCGCAACTTCCTTGCCAGATATAAAGAACTTTTGGGCGAGGGCGGTCATTTGCGTTTTAAGACGGATAACCGTGCGCTGTTTGATTTTTCCGTAGAGGAATTTAAAGAGTTCGGTCTGAAGATTATCGCTTTAAGTTATGATTTACATCACAGCGAATATGATAATCCTGTACAGACAGAATATGAGCAGAAATTTAGTGCTTTAGGCACCCCGATAAATTTCTGCGAGGTAGTTTTTTAATTTAGGTTAGTGCCATGAAAAAACGATTTATCATCTGGGATAACCCTGCGCAGGCTATTATCACCCTGATGCTTGTGCTGGTGGTGATGGGGGCGGTAAATGTGCTGAGTGCTACTATTGTCGACCCTAAGGCACCGTTTTACTATTTTCTCAGGTATCTTGTTTTTGCTGCTATAGGGTTTGTGCTCATCTGGCGCATCCGCAAAATTGGCTATGCGAAGCTTTTAAGCTACAGGTGGCTGCGCCATCTGGCACTTTTTGGCATGCTAGGGCTTTTAGTGTGGACCGATTTTGGTGGCGTTAATGTTAAGGGTGCTGTGCGCTGGATAAGCATTGCTGGCATCCGCTTTCAGCCTTCGGAGATAGCCAAGGTTGTAGTGATTTTTTTAGCGACGTATTATTTAAGCAGGGCGCAGCGTTTAGGCAGGGAGATAAGCATTTTTCATCTGGAGCCTTATGTGGTGAAGCTTATGCTGCCGAGCCTTATTTTTGCAGGTCTTGTTTTAAAACAGCCTGATATGGGCACAGCGGCAATTATTATTACGCTGGCGTTTGGTATGCTGGTGATTGCAGGGCTGCCGCTGCTAGAAATATGCAGTATGTTTGCTGTTGGCGGCGCAGGGCTTGCGGTGCTGGCGATGGCTGCACCTTACCGCCTGCAGCGCCTGAATGTGTGGTTCGACCCGTGGGCGTATGCGCAGAACGAAGGCTATCAGACAGTGCAGTCGCTGATTGCGATTGGCAGCGGCGGCTGGTTTGGTACGCGCTGGGGTGAGGGCGCAGGCAAGTTTTTATATCTGCCGGAGGCACATACCGATTTTGCTTTTGCTATTTTTTGTCAGGAAAACGGCTTTTTAGGCGCGTTGTTTTTAATTTTGATTTTTACACTGCTGGCTGCGGCGTTTATCTATGTTATCCGTAACGCGCGTGATTTTCAGGGCTTTTTGCTGGCCAGCGGTGTTACTTTTCTGATTATCGGGCAGGCTTTTGCGAATATGGCAATGGTATGTGGTATGCTGCCTGTTATCGGTGTGCCGCTGGTGTTTATCAGTTATGGTGGTACATCTATGGTTATTTCTATGGCGGCGATAGGTCTTTTGCTTTCTGTTTATGATGCGCAGGTGCATCCGGAAAAGCTGGATACTGCTCCGCCTGATGTACGTCGCAGTAAGCTGCAGATGGTGCGCGCAGGCAGGAGGGAAGAGCGATGAAGAAGTTTGGCTTATATGGTGCAAAGGCACGCTTTATCGTTATTGCCGGAATGCTCTTTGGTGCACTGCTTCTCATTATCATGCGCCTTTTTTATTTGCAGATTATAGATGGCAAGGTGATGCTGGCTAAGCTTAATGAGCAGCTGCATTCTGTGCATATGGTAAAGCATCCGCGCGGACGCATTGTGGACCGCGATGGCGAGGAAATGGCGGTGAGCGTTATTACCGGCTCGCTTTATGCTGATCCTGAGGAAATGGGCAGGGAACGCTATGATTACGAGCCGAAAAAAGGTGAAGGCAAGCGTGATACGCGCCGCATCTGTGCTGATTTATTAGCACCTGTTTTAAAGCGTAATGCTGATGATTTGTATAAGCTTTTTAATAGCGGCGGACGCTACGTTATGCTGGCACGTTATATGGATCCGCGTGACGTGGAGAAGGTGCAGAAATATATTGATGATTACAAACTGCCAGGCCTTGGCTTTGAACAGGACAGCAAGCGTTATTATACAAAAAAACGCACCGCAGCGCAGATTTTAGGCTTCGTGGGCGATGATGACAAAGGCCTTTACGGTATTGAATATGAGTTTGATGATATCCTGCAAGGCAAGCAGTCTAAAGCAAAGATGCTCACGGACGCTATGGGTAAGCGCATTTTGGGTGCACTTGTGGGCGCGAGCAAGACGGATCTGAAACCGGAGAAAGAACAGCTGCCGACTGTTTATCTGACGCTCGACAGCAAGATTCAATACGTGTTAGAGGACGCGATGGATGATGCGATGGCGCGTACCAAGGCGAAGGGTGCGGCAGCTATCATTATGGATCCGTATACAGGTGAAATTTTAGGTATGGCGAGCCGCCCTACCTTTGATCCGAATACCTTCTATAAATATTCTCCTGAAAGCTGGAGTAATAAGGCTATTTCCATGATTTATGAGCCCGGTTCTGTTTTTAAACCGATTGTAGGCTGCATGGGCCTGACGGAAGGCATTATTACGCCGGATACACCGTTTCAGGATCTGGGCAGCATCAAAATTGCTGACCGCGTTATCCATAACTGGGATGGCGAAGGCATGGGCGTAGTGCCGTTTTCTACCGTCATTAAGTTCTCTATTAACACAGGCATGGTGCAGCTGGGTATGCAGCTGGGCGCAGAGCGGATGACAACATATGCTAAACGCTTTGGCTTTGGTACGGAAACGGGTATTGATCTTCCTGGCGAAGAGAGCGGCCTGCTTTATAAGCCAGAGGATATGTACGAGCCGGATATTGCGACGATGGCGATTGGCCAGGGCATTGCAGTAACGCCGCTGCAGGTATTGCGCGCTATTTGTGCTATTTCTAATGGTGGCGAGCTTTTACAGCCTTATATCGTCAAAAAAATTGTTGCCCCTGATGGCACAGTTATTAAAGAAGGACAAAAGCACGTCGTGCGCAACGTCATTACTGAGCAGGTTTCGCGTCAGATGCGCGAGATGATGGAAAAAGTTGTCAGCGAAGGTGGCGGTAAGCCTGCGGCCATTAAAGGCTACCGCATTGCGGGCAAAACCGGTACGGCGGAAAAACTTGCCGAAGGCGGCGGTTACGCTGCCGGGCAGTATATTGCTTCGTTCGTAGGTTTTGTGCCTGCGGATAAACCGCGCTACGCGATGCTGGTTATGCTGGATACGCCGCAGGGTGCGTTTTATGGTTCGCAGGTCAGCGCGCCTATCTTCCGCGATACCTTGCAGCAGATTCTTGTTGCCAAAGGCATCCAGCCTTCTGAGAGCACAGGCTTGCCCTCCTTTGAAGAAATGAACGCTGTCGGCTCTAAGGCGGAAAGTGAAAAGAAGCAGATTTTACCGCAGCTAATTGTTTTGCCAAACGGCAAGGTAAAGCTGCCAAATTTTGCCGGCGTTGATATGCGCTATACATCCGAACTTTTACAGCAGGGCAATTTGCGGCTCAAGCCTTATGGCAGCGGTACGGCTTACCAGCAGCAGCCGCTGGCCGGAACGGAAGTTGATGCAGGCAGTACGGTAGAAGTGTGGTTTAAATAGAATTATTTTGTATACATGACTTCCCCAGGCAGGAAAAAACTTGTCTGGGGAAGAACTATATACGATAGCTTTTAGCTTTTTTATTTGGACTTTCTGAGGAGGCAAGAAAATGTTATCTGATATTGAAATTGCTCAACAAGCGAAAATGCAAAAAATTACTGATGTCGCTGCTAAATTAGGCATTGGTGAGGATGATCTCGAATTATATGGTAAATACAAAGCAAAACTTTCTTATGATTTAATTCGCCGTGTAGAGGATAAAAAGGCAGGCAAGCTGATTCTTGTTACTGCTATTACCCCAACCCCTGCGGGCGAGGGCAAATCCACTACTACCGTAGGCCTTGCACAAGGCCTGCATAAGCTGGGCAAAAAAGTTATTGTTGCTCTGCGTGAGCCTTCCCTTGGCCCTTGTATGGGTATTAAGGGTGGTGCCGCTGGCGGCGGTTATTCCCAGGTTGTGCCGATGGAAGATATCAACCTGCATTTTACGGGTGATTTCCATGCGATTACTTCTGCGCATATGCTGCTTTCCGCGATGCTGGATAACCACATCCAGCAAGGAAACGCGCTTAATATTGACCCGCGCCGCATCTGCTGGAAACGTGTTGTAGATATGAACGACCGCGAGCTGCGTAATATTGTTGTCGGCCTTGGCGGCAAAGCTCATGGCGTACCGCGTCAGGACGGCTTTGATATCACTGTTGCTTCTGAGGTTATGGCTATCCTCTGCCTGGCTAATAACCTGCATGATTTAAAGGAACGTCTGGCAAAAATTATCGTGGCTTATGATTATAATGGCAACCCTGTTACCGCAGGCCAGATTAAAGCGCAAGGTGCTATGGCAGCTCTCTTAAAGGATGCAATTAAACCGAACCTTGTGCAGACGCTGGAGAACGTACCGGCAATTATTCATGGCGGGCCTTTTGCTAACATTGCCCATGGCTGCAACAGCGTTATGGCAACAAAAACCGGTATGAAGCTGGCGGATTACACCATTACAGAAGCAGGCTTCGGTGCTGATTTAGGTGCAGAAAAGTTCTTTGATATTAAATGCCGTTACGCAGGCCTTAAACCTGACGCAGCAGTTATCGTAGCTACTGTGCGTGCGCTTAAAATGCACGGCGGTGTGCCGAAAACGGAGCTCACTACGCCGAATGTGGAGGCTGTGAAAGCTGGCCTTGTGAACTTAGAAAAGCATATTGAAAACGTGAAGAAGTTCGGCGTTCCCTGCGTAGTTGCTATCAATATCTTTGCGCAGGATACAGCTGAAGAGCTGGAAGCAGTGCGCGCACATTGCGCTAAACACGGCGTAAATGTAGCTCTCTCTGATGTTTTTGCTAAAGGCGGCGAAGGCGGCATTGAGCTGGCTAAAGAAGTTATTGCGCTGGCTGACAGCGGTAAGAGTGATTTCCATCCGATTTACGAGCTGGATATCCCGCTGAAAGCAAAAATTGAAACCATCGCTAAAGAAATTTATGGCGCAGATGGCGTAAACTATAGTAAGGACGCAGAAAAATCCCTGAAGGAATTTGAAGCACTTGGTTATGGCAACCTGCCTGTGTGCATGGCTAAAACGCAGTATTCCTTCTCTGATGACCCCACGCTTTTAGGCCGTCCGAGCGGTTTTACCATTACTATTAAGAGCTGCCGCATTGCTGCGGGTGCAGGCTTTGTTGTAGTGCTGACGGGTGATGTAATGACGATGCCCGGTCTGCCGAAAGTGCCTGCGGCGGAAAAGATTGATGTGTCGGATGAGGGTGTTATCAGCGGGTTATTCTAAGAAAAATGTACGTGTGATGCATCATCTACTGCATATTGGCTCCTAGGAGTACTAATTGTACGCCGTCGTCGCCAATCTTTGTATCTGATACATCCTCGCCAATCTTGGGTTATATATTTACTAATATTAGATTTCTTACTTTGAGGTGAATTGCAATGGAAACAATTATAATGAGGGGCAAGCCTGTTGCTGATGCTTATAGGGAAGCTATTACGAAAAAAATTGCGGAGGCCAAGGAGCATAATCTGCTTGTAACTTTAGCAATTGTAGTTGTGGGTGATGACCCTGCTTCCCATGTATATAAGGACAGACTTGTAAAGCTGATTGAGAGCCTGGGCGGGGCGGCGAAAGTTATTACCTGCCCGGCAGATGCTACGGAAGAAGATGTAATCGGCGTTATCAAAAAGCTCAACCGCAACCGTTATGTGAGCGGAATATTGCCAATGATGCCTATGCCTAAGCATATCAATGGCGATAACGTGGGCGCAGCTGTTTCGCCGAACAAGGACGTGGATTGCTTAAACCCGCAAAATATCGGCGATGTGTTTATGGGTCGCAGCCGTTTTGCTGCCTGCACGCCGCGTGCCTGCATGGCAACACTTGCGCATTACGGCATTGAGCTGGAAGGTAAGCACGTGGTTGTTATCGGTCGCAGCAATGTCGTAGGCAAGCCTGTGAGCGTGCTGCTTTTGCAAAAGAACGCTACGGTGACGATTTGTCATTCGCACACGCGTAATTTGCCGGAACTTTTGCAGCAGGCTGATGTTGTGGTGGCAGCTGTGGGCAAACCCTGCTTTGTAAAGCCTGAAATGGTTAAAGAAGGCGTTGTTATTGTGGACGTTGGCATTAACGCCGTAGATGGCAAGCTGGTGGGCGATGTTGATCCTGCGGTAGCAGAGAAAGCTAGTGCTTTTACGCCTGTCCCCGGTGGCATTGGTGCTGTGAGCAATATGATGGTTATGGAGTGCCTGACAAGGCATATCGGCTAAGATGATATAGAAAACCCCATGCCTTACAGATTTTTGTAAGGCATGGGGTTATTTTTTGTTTATGCGGAATTTGCTGGTATGTGTTTTGCTTACAGCATTTCTGCTTTTTTATCAATAATTGCTTTGCAGGCAGCGCAGGCAGGGCAGTCGCAGTAGGCAGC
>CAVKDE010000092.1:0-6761 GCA_963654835.1 Duodenibacillus sp.
GATTAATATTGCTTATGTGATGTATCATGCGCATAAGGTGAAGAAAAACCCTGAGAGCAGCCCTGTATATGAAATTGACCGTGCTAAAGCGGATACTATTAACTTAGAGGAAAATGCCGAGCTGACTACGCGCCAGGCTATCTGCCTTGCGCTTTTAGGCCTGAACTTTGTAGGTATTATCTTTGGCGTGTTGAAATTTGATTTCTACATGAATGAAATTTCTGCACTGTTTATTATCATGGGCATTCTTTCCGGTATTATCTGCGGCTTGAAGCCGAATGATATTTGTGATGCTTTCCTTGAAGGCTGCAAAGGCATGATGCTTCCCTGCCTTGCTGTAGCAATGTGTAAGGCTGCAACGATTCTTTTAGATAACGCACGCGTAATGGATACTATTATTCATGCGCTTGCCGGGATGCTGGATATTTTCCCGTCCTCTATCATTGCTTTCGGTATGTTCATTATCCAGGATTGCTTTAACCTGCTGGTTCCTTCCAGCTCCGGCCAGGCAGCCATTTCTATGCCGATTATGGCACCTTTGGCTGATATTGTAGGCTTAACCCGCCAGACTGCGGTTTTCGCCTTCACCTTTGGTGATGCGTTTACTAATTGCATTACGCCTGCATCCGGTGCTACAATGTCTTATCTGGCGATGGCTAATGTGCCTTATAAAAAATGGGCGCGCTTCGTACTGCCGCTGATTGGTATTTGGTGGATAGTAGCGTTCTGTTTCTTGACTTACGCAACTGCTATCAACTTAGGCCCGGTATAAAAAATTGTAACAAAAAAGGCCGTGTTTCCGCACTTGGGACACGGCCTAAATTTTTCTTTTGGTGCGCCTGAGAGGAATCGAACCTCCGCACGCGGTTCCGGAGACCACTGCTCTATCCACTGAGCTACAGGCGCGTATTTTGTTTGCTGCTATTTTTTTGCAAGCTAACATACGAATTATACCACAGATGTGAAACTTATGCAAAGAAAAAGCCTGCGCTTTTGTTTTGCGTCCGCTTATATGTTACAATAATATTATTAGTTATGAGCACCGCTCGCACGCTGGCGTGCTGCAAGCGGTAGAGATAGAGGTTATTTATGAAGCAGAAAAATCCTTATTGCCTTGCTGCCTTTGCCATTGTGCTTATTTGGGCCTTATGGAATTATAATGTCAGCATGGCGTTATTAGGCAAGTTATATGATATGGTGCTGCCTTTCCTTATTGGCGGCTGCATGGCGTTCATTGTTAATGTGCTGATGTCGCGGTTGGAAAAAACTTGGCGCAGCCTGTTTGCGCACGGAGTGCTGGCTAAGGTGCGCCGTCCTGCCTGCCTCGCGCTTAGTTTGCTGCTTATTGCAGGTTTTCTTACGTTTATTGTGCTTACCGTGGTGCCGGAGCTGCAAACGAGCATGAAAATGCTCGTGAAGCTGCTGCCTCCTGCGCTTGTCAAACTTAACGCGTATTTGCAGCAAAAGGCGCAGGATTTTTCGCTTTCAGCAGATGAGCTTGCCTTTTTGCAGCAGCAGGCGAATGAAGCGTACAAAACCTTGCTCAGCTATCTGCAAAATAATAAACGCCTGCTTTTGGAGCAGACGATGTTGGCCACAGCTTCGCTGGTAGATGTTTTGGCAAACTGCGTGATTGGTTTTGTGGCAGCAATTTACTGCCTGCTGGAGAAGCATCGCCTGGTGCGCAATTTTAAGCGTCTGTTATTTGCTTTTTGTTCGCATGATCATGCTGCTTATATTTTGCATGCGGCACAGACGGCAGAGCGGATTTTCCGCAGCTTTGTAGGCGGGCAGCTGGTAGTGGCACTTATTTTGGGCCTTTTATATTTTGCAGGCATGACGCTTTTTGGCTTTCCCTATGCTGCTGTTATCTCTATGCTGGTAGGTGTGCTGAGCTTAATTCCTATTTTAGGTACGCTGATTAGTGCGCTGATAGGCTGCTTTTTAATACTTATTGCTGCACCGGAGAAAATCTGGTACTTCATTATTTTTTACATTGTTTTGCAGCGCATTGAAGGCGATTTGCTTTATCCTAAGATTGTGGGCAAGGCAGTGGGACTTTCCGAGCTGTGGGTGCTGGCGGCGGTGACGGTTGGTGCGAGTCTTGGCGGTATCATTGGTATGATTATCTGTGTTCCGCTCTTTTCCACCGCCTATGCGCTGCTGGCGGAAAAGGTGAAAAATAAATTAGCAGAGAAAAATCTGCGAAATTTGTAAGATTTGTTAGGTACTTTCCTGCAAAAGTGTTATAATATAAAATTGACTTAGAAAGAAAAAGGAGCAGACATGATTACCATTCGTGACAAAGTACGTTTTGTAGAAACTGATATGATGGGCGTGGTACACCATGCCAATTACCTGCGCTGGTTTGAGATGGGGCGTGTGGCTTATCTGCGTGCCTGCGGCATTACGCTGGGTGAGCTGATGGATGCCGGTATTATTTTTCCTATTACCGAGGTGCAGGCCAAATATAAAAATTCCTGTACTTTTGATGATGATTTTGAAGTACAGGTAGAAATGAGCGCGTTTAACAAGGCTAAGATGGAGTTTGCTTACCGCGTTATCCGCCTGCGTGACGGTGCTGTGGCGGTAGAAGGACATACGCGCAACGTATTTACGGATAAGGAAGGCCATATTGTCCGTCTGGAGCCCAGATGGTATGATAAAATTTACAAAGTGTATGCAGCAAATAAGCTTGCAAAGGAGAAGTGAGAAGATGGAAAAGTATAAGATTGTTCCCGTGCCGACAAGAATTTTGACACATCATGATAATATCTGCGACGCGATTTTGGAATATGCAAAGGATAAGATTGGTCCTAACGATGTAGTCTGCACCGCTGAAAGCGTGGTGGCGATTACGCAAGGCAGGGCAATGCGCTGCGAGGAATTTCATCCGAGCCGCCTGGCGAAGATTTTATCACATCTTTTCCCTGCTAAAGGCAGTATTTCCAGCTGGTACAGTATGCAGGCACTTTTGGATGCAGAAGGCAGTGCGCGTGTAGTGTGGGCTGTTATCTGCGGTTTTGCCGCTAAATGCGTGGGCGTGAGCGGCACCTTCTACCGCATGGCAGGCAAGCAGGCACGTCTGATTGATGACGTTACCGGCACTATGCCTCCGTATGATAAACACATTGTTTATGGCCCTTCCGAACCGGAGAAGGTGGCCGAAGAAATTACTAAAGCCTGCGGCTGCTACGGCGCGGCGATTGCGGATGTCAACGATTTAAAGCGCGCCGCAGTTTTAGGCTGGTCTAAGGGCGTTGACCCGGATAAGGTTTCGGAAATCCTCATTGACAATCCTTTTGGCAATGGCAGCGAAAAGACACCTATCTGTATTATTAAAGATTATCACAAGGCGTAAGGAGGAAGCAAAATGCTGTTAACTATTTTAGAAGTACTTATCGCCTTAATTATTTTAGGCGTTATCGTTGTTGGTGGTTATATTTCAATTCAGGGCGATGCTGTAATGCGCCTTTTGACGAAAGAACGCACGAAGTCAGAATTGGATGCTAAAACTGCAGAGCGTGTAGATTTTTCTTTAGAAGTTCCGTTTGACAATATAGGCAAGCAGGAAGGTACGATTTTAGATGCCTATATGCGTATTTATCTGCCGCAGGAGCAGTATAATGATGTGCTTTTGCGTGGCAAAGTAAATTTGAAAAATCATCTGCGTGAGGATGATTATTTTGAAGCATTGCTTGTTCCTGCCGGTACAGGCGATAAATTTGTACTGCGTTTTGAAGCTTATGCCAAAAACGGTAAGAGCATTACTGAAGCAATGGCTAATATTCCGGATGTGGATGTGGCGCTGTTTGCTGATTGCCGCGGCCGCCGCGAGCTTTATACCGCTAAAGAGTTCTTTACGCTGACCGCCGAAGAAATGCGTGCGTTAGTAAAATAAAAACAAAAGCTGTTGCTACCCTTATGTTATTTTATGACATTATTAGGGTAAGGCAACAGCTTTTTTATATAACAAAAAACACCGCAACCTCAGTTACGGTGCTATGCTCAACAATGGTGACCCCGGCAGGACTCGAACCTGCGACCTTTTGATTCGTAGTCAAACGCTCTATCCAGCTGAGCTACGAGGCCAACAACGGATATAATTGTAATATATCTAACGCTTTTTGTCAACACTTTTTTGTGAAAAAATCTTGACGAATTTTTTTCATTGGTCTATAATTTAGCTAATATGTTCTGTGACTGCGTTGCAGGGAAACATCAGAAGGCGCATATGCGGTCTGCATTGGGATGCTTACCAGTATGGGCGATGCGAAAGTGCAAGCGCAGTGCAAATGGTTTTCGTTATATGTTCTTGAAGTCTGCACGATTAGGCTCATTGCATAGCAGCGTAGGGACGCTGCGTCTGGATGGGCGTTGTTTTCTTTAACGGGCATGTATAATTTAAAGGAGGATTTTTTGTGCCTGTTTCTTTAGTAATTTTAATATTGTACATTGTTGCGTTATTCGCAATCAGCTGGTATGCAAAAAAACGTAGTGAAGGTAATAATGAAAACTTCGCTCTGGCAGGACGCAAGCTTTCTGCGCCGCTGATTTGCGTTACGATTATTGGTCTTGCTGTTGGTGGTGCTTCTACCATCGGCGTATCTGAACATGCTTTCCGCGTTGGCCTGAGCGCAGGCTGGTATACAATTGCTTGGGCCTTAGGCGCGATTGTTATGGGTCTTTTCATGGCGAAAAAATATCGTGAGCAGAATATCACGACGATTACGGAGCTTATTGAACGCCATCACACTAAAAGTGCTGTTGTTTTAGGTGTAATCTGCCAGATTATTATCCAACTGGTTATTATCAGCCTGCAATATATTGCAGGTGGCAGCATCCTGCATGCAATTTTGCCGGATATCTTTGATTTCCATACCGGCATGATTGTCAGTGCTATTACCTTTATCGGTATTACTTTCATTGGCGGTATGTGGTCTGCTTCTCTGTCTAATGTGATGAACATCGTGCTGATTTATGTAGGTATTTTGGCTGCAACTGTTATCCAGTTCCAAAAGATTGGCAGCCTGGAGCATTTGTCTGCCGCATTGCCGACCAATGTTCCCTGGTTCAGCTTTATCGATGGCGTTGGCCCTGTAACGATTACGAGCTGGGTTGTTACGCTGATTACCGTTAATCTTTCCTTGCAGGCTATTTTGCAAATTTCCCTTGGCGCGAAGGATGCAGAAACTGCGAAAAAAGGCTTCGTCTGGGGCGGTATTTTGATGCTGCCTGTAGGCGTTTTGGCTGCTTTCTTAGGTATTGTTGCTAAGGCTATGTATCCTGATGCGCAGGCTGCGCTGGCTCTGCCGCAGGTTATCGTGGGCTTGCAGCCCGTTCTTGCCGGTATTACGCTGGCTGCTCTTTGGGCAGCGGATGTTTCTACCGCCTGCAATTTGCTTTTGAGTGCTGGTACGCTGTTCTCCAGTGATATTTATAAACGCTTTATTAACCCCAATTGCGATCCTTCCCGCCAGCTTTTGATGACACGTTTGTGCGTTGCCATCAGCGGTGTTTTGACTTTGGGTTTAGCGATGAGCGTTTCCAGTATTTTAGGTACGATTATGATTGGCCTGTCTTTGACTGCTGCGTTCAGCGTTATTGTTATCGTAGCGTTGTTCTTCCCGCAGTATGCTTCTAAGGCTGCAGGTTTCTGGACGCTGCTGGCTGGCCTTGTGATGCTGGTTCTGTGGCAGCTCACTTCGGCAGTGCGCATCTTCCCGAATGTTATTTACATGGAATGGCTGGTGTGCATTGTGGCTTATGCTGTTGTGGCTGTTGTTGCTCCGGCGAAGAAGGAAGTACCTGCTTTAGAAGAATAATCATGTAAATATTTACGGCTAACTATAAACGCCTGTCTTGTTTTGTGCAAGGCAGGCGTTTTTGCGTCACGATATTATAATTGTTTACGTTAGTTACTTCCGTTTAGGTACGGAAACTGCATAACTAAGCGTTCTTGCAGCACGCAGGTGAGCTTATCAATGTTGCTGGAAAGTTTTTCTATCTTACCTTCCATGCGGACTAAAAGATACGAACTCACGAGCATTGGAAAGCCGTAATCTGCGGCGGCGGAGAGAAGTTTATCAATGTCCATAATTACACCAGTTCTTCTACCTCACGGCTAACCAGTTTAGTCTCCACCGCTTCCACCAAATCGCCACCAGTAGTGGTGAACACATTAGCTTCCACGATTTTGGCCATCGCTTCATCCGCTTCCTGCTTGGTGAGGCCTTCTTTAGGGGAAACAATATTCAGCAGCTTTTTGCCGCCTTCTGCATTTTTAAAAGTGAGTTGTAAAGTTTTTTCCATGATCTTTTCTCCTTCCTAAATTACGCCTCTGCCAATTCTGCTTTTTCGCTGAGCAGGATGGCGTTCACTTGCGCGTTATACAAACTAGCCAGCGCAGAGCCAGCTTTAAAAATATCATCCACAGTCGCATCTCCTTTGATGCCGCTGTAGGTGCGGCTTTTGTACTTGGTAGTACCATCACCGTTAGTACCGTCCTCGACAGAAAGAATTAAACTGCGTTTTACAATGTCTTTGTTAATGTTTGCCATAATAATTTTCTCCTTCCAAATGGTGTAGTATTTACACTAAAAGTGGCATTTGCAGCGCGTTTTGCGCTTTGGGTTTTAAAATTGCTACACATTTTTGTGCCAAACTCCGCAGCATTGCTCCACCGGGACGCAAGATATTTACATCCCCTTTGATGCCGCTGTAGGTGCGGATTTTGTACTTGGTAGTACCATCACCGTTAG
>CAVKDE010000093.1:0-6672 GCA_963654835.1 Duodenibacillus sp.
TATATTAATGGATTTTATTTTTCTTTACTCTATAGGAGCATATATAAGATTATATTGCCTAGAAGTTTACATTAAAAATTGTATAATGAAAGCAGTCAGCTTATATTTTGCTATTGTGTTCTTAGATATTTTGGCAACTTTAATTAAGGTTAGATATATTAAAGGCAATTTATTTTATTTTGCGGATATTAATAGTGCCTTAGCATTAATGGCATCAGTATATATGTTCTTCGCCTTTAAGCAGTTAAAAATAGGACATAGCAAAATCATTAATGTAGTAGCGAGTACTACGTTTGGCATTTATTTGCTACATGATAGCAATTTGCTGAGAAAGTTTATCTGGCATGATCTTTTGAATGTTAAGCAATTTTATGGCTCTGATTTTCTTCCGCTATATGCAGTGATAAGTGTAGTGCTTGTCTTTAGTGTATGTGGAATCATAGATTTTTTAAGAAGTAAATTTCTGGAATCTCATTATAATAAATGGCTTGCTAAGGTAAAGTTTTAAGAAAACTTCTTCCACGTTTCATGCTATAATAGCAGTAGAAAGGCGGATTAGATAATGCGTAGATTGATGCTTTATAAAATATTAACCCTGCTCTTAGGCCTTTTGCTGTTTGCTGGCTGTGCTAAGGAAGAAAGC
This sequence comes from Duodenibacillus sp., assembly GCA_963654835.1. Taxonomy (GTDB): domain Bacteria; phylum Bacillota; class Negativicutes; order Acidaminococcales; family Acidaminococcaceae; genus Phascolarctobacterium_A. The sequence goes on from CAVKDE010000093.1 coordinate 644, forward strand.
GCAAGCCAAAAGCAGTTGGCGTTATGCAGTAGTATGGGTAAAAAAATAACGGAGCTGTTTGCGGAAAACTACAGCAAGGCGACAGGTACGAAGGTGACGATCAGTTATCTGCCAGCTGGAACGCAGAAGGAGCGCATGGATTATTTGCGTCAGCATAAGTTTGATGTGTGGCTGGGCGGCACGTCCGAAGAATATTATGCAGCAGATGAGCAGAAAATTTTGCAGCCTTATATAGCGAAAGAGGCTTACAAAGTACCCGCGGAGCTGCGCAACCGCACCGGGCAGTGGACGAGCCTGTATTTAAGTTATATTGCTTTTTTGAGCAATAAAAATAATCTGCATGCTTATGGCCTTTATGCGCCGGAAACATGGGATGAGCTGCTTGCGCCTAATCTGAAGGATGAGATTGCTTTTGCTGATTTTAACCTTGGCGGTGCCAGCTATGGTATGCTGACGAGTGTGTGGCAGCTGCGCGGTAAGGAGCAGGCGCTTAGCTATGCGGCGAAGCTTAATGCGCAGAACCCTGTTTACACTAAAGGTTTTGGCGAAGCTGTGGACATGGTATATATTGGCAAAAAGACGGTTGCCGTGGTTCCTTTGGATTACGCACTGCTTTTAGAAGCACGTCATTCACATCTTTTTGCAACGGTGGTAAAGGATGCGAACCGCACGATGCTGACCTGTGCAGCGATTATGCGTAATGCGGAGCATGTGGATGAGGCGAAGGCGTTTTTGGATTATCTGATGAGTGATGAAGGAATGGAACTCTTGCCGGAAAATGGCTACCGCTATATCTGGCACGTAAAAAAATATCCGTATAACGATGGCAGGCGCGAGCTGATTGGCAATGTGCAGGTGCCTGTGGATGATTTAGGCTGGACTTCGGTGAATAAGAGTGAAATTATTCGCCAGTGGAAGGCAGCACAATAAAAAATGCCGTAGATAATTTCTTTGCGAGATTATCTACGGCTGTTTTGCTTTATTTAAAGAACCTTGTGTTTTACATGGTCAAGTGCCTGGTCAAACAGGCTGAGTACGTGTGCATCATCAAGAGAATAGATTACTTCCTTGCCATCTTTGGTGAATTTGACAAGGTTGGTGGCACGCAGAAGGCGCAGCTGATGGCTGATAGCTGAATGCGTCATGCCTAGTGCTTCCGCAATGCAGGTGACGCACATTTCTTCGTGTGCTAAGAGTGAAAGAATGCGTATGCGCGTAGGGTCGCTGAGTACCTTGAAAATGTCTGCCATGGGCTGGATATATTTTTCATCTTCATTGCCCGGAAGGGGCAGATTGTGGATATGTTCATGTGTCATGTAAATCACCTGCTTTAATTTTTTGTGGGAGTTTGGCGCAGTCCCTTGCTAAAGAAAAAGGCTAGGACAGCGTAATAGAAGAAACCGCCTGTGGGCGTTCTGCTGATAAACCATGTGGGGAATAAAAAGAACGCTGTGATGATAAATAAGGCTTGTGGCAGGCAGCTAAAGAGGCAGGCAACGCCTTCTGCCGCATAACATGCCTTAATATGGCGTACTGCGAGCACGCTGTAACGTGAGGCAAACACGCCGAAGCAGAGGCCGCTGAAAGCGTAAAGCAGCCAGTTGATAATTGCGCTGAAATCCATATTATTTCCCTGCCTTGCCCAGCTGTTTTAAAAGACCGCTCTTTAAAAGCAGGCCGGCGATAATGCTGCCGCCGATAGTGCTTACTAAAAAGGGCGGGATGAAGAACCAGGCTGCGGTGTGCGTGCCTAAAATAAAGGTTGCCATAAGCCACGCTACAAAACCGCCGATAATGCCTGTGCCGAAAACTTCGCCTGCCATAGCAGCGGGAATATTGGCAAAGCGTTTATAGGCCAGCCCTGCGACGAGTGCGCCGATCATGCTGCCGGGAAAGGCTAAGAGCGAGCCTGTGCCGAGCAGGTTACGTAGTGTGGCGATAAGAAAGCCTATCGCTACGGCGTAATCAGGGCCAAGCAGCACAGCAGCCATAACATTAATAGCATGCTGCACGGGAAAGCATTTGGAAACGCCTGCGGGAATATAAATTAAATGCGCGCTGAGCGTGCCGATGGCTACGAGCAGAGCAGCTGATGTTAATTTACGGGTTTGCATAAGAAAGAACCTCACTTTATCTTCGTCACGCCTAGCGCGAACTTACTTACATTATACCATTGAAAGCAGCAAAAAGGGAACTAATTTAAAAGGATTCGGCGATTTTTTGTAGAATAAAACAAAGATAACGTGATTATACGAGGTGATACAATGAATCTATTAGACGGAATTAAGGTCGTTGATTTTTCCAAGTGGCTGCCGGGGCAGTACTGCGGCATGCTTTTAGGTGATTATGGCGCAGATATAATTAAAATAGAGGATTTAGCAGGTGACGCTACGCGTCGCTTTTGGCCGCAAAAGGCGGAAGGTATGAGCTATTGGCATTTGATGCTGAACCGCAACAAGCGTGGTGTGGCTCTTGATATTAAAAAGGCTGGCGGGCGTGAGCTGCTCTTAAAGCTTTTAAGTGAGGCTGATGTGTTTCTTGAAGGCTTTCGTCCGGGTTATTTAGCGCGTTACGGTTTAGATTACGAAACGGTGCATAAAATTAATCCGCGCCTTGTATATTGTTCTATTACAGGTTTTGGTCAGAAATGCCATAAGCCTGCGCATGATTTAAATGTAATTGGCTTAGCTGGGTTAAATAGTTTGGATGATATCGGGCGTGCCTGTACTTCTGAGGTGCAGGTGAGCGCTGTGGGCAGCGGTTTGAACGCGCTCGCCGCCATCAACATGGCACTGCTTGCGCGGGAGCGTACAGGCCAAGGGCAATGGCTGGATGTAAATTTATACGCTACAGCTTTGTCTATGCAGGTGACAGGCATCAGCTCTTTGTGGGGCTGCAAAGAAACTGGTGATGAACCTTTCGGGAGAACGGCGCATTATTATAATATCTACCGCACGAAAGATGGTCGTTATCTGACGGTGGGGACGATTGAACCGAAGTTTTGGCAGCGTTTTTGTGATTTAATTGCATGTCCTGCTTTAGAAAAACGCCAATATGATTTTGCACATGAGGCGGAGCTGAAAGAACTGGTTGCAGCAAAGATTGCGCAGAAAACGCAGGCTGAATGGCTGGAGCTGATTGGCGGTGCAGAGTTTTGTGTAACGCCTGTGTGCAGCTTAGATGAAGCCTTAGCCAGCGAACTGACAGCGCAGGAGGAGATTATTACGGAAGCAGAGAGCGATTTAGGCACACTGCGCTATGTGGGCGGGCCTGTGAAGTTTAGCGAAGCTAAGGCTGCGGTGCGCTGCCGTGCGCCGAAGCTGGGCGAGCATACGTTGGACGTTTTAGAGGAGCTTGGCTATAGCCAAGAGCAGATTAGTGCTCTTTATAAGGATGGAGCAATTTAGGAGGTAAGCATGAAGCAGTTAACAAAATTTTTAATGGCACTTGTTTTTGCCTGCTGCCTGTTTATCGGCGTGCAGCCTGCGGAGGCGGGGCTGATTAGCAAGGAGCAGGAAATCCAGATGGGGCAGCAGACGGCGCAGGCCTTGGAAGCGAAATATGGCGTGTCGCAAGACCCGTATTTACAGGAGCGGGTGGAGCGCATTGGTCAGAGCTTGGCGAAGGTGTGCGGGCGCGATGATATCACCTATTCTTTTAAGGTGCTTAACTGCAATGAAGTGAATGCGCTGGCGTGCCCTGGTGGCTATGTTTATGTGTTTAAAGGCCTGATTGATTATATGCCTACAGATATGGAGCTGGCCGGCGTTTTAGGCCATGAAGTTGGCCACGTGGCGAAGAAGCATACTGTTAATGCGATTGAAAAGCAGATGTGGACTTCGCTGATTTTACTCGCGGCAACGCGCGGGCAGGGCTTTGGGCTGGTGCAGGCAGCGCAGCAGGCTCTCTTTGCCGGTTACAGCCGCACGGATGAACGCGGTGCGGATAAAGAAGGCGTGAAAAATTCTATAGCCGCAGGTTATAACCCGTACAGCATGCTGATTACGGTGTGGAAGTTAGATGATTTGTCCAAGCAGGGCGGCGGTTCTAATTACGGCTTGTTCAGCAGCCATCCTGAGCCGGAAGAGCGCGTAAAACGCGTAATGAAGCAGCTAAAGGCTTACAACATTCATCCTGATGTTGAGGTTACTAGCGATGATTATGCAACGGTAAAAGAAGGTAATTGGAGCTTTAATATTACTCAGAGCATTGGCAATACGAAGGCTAAATATCGCGCGTATATGCTTGCCGGAGGTTTGTGGTGCGTGCGCCAGCGTGGCACGGTAAACCCGAATTATTTTGTGGTTTATGATAATGGTGCGACGGCGGATATTTATTACGATGATATTCAGGTGCTGCGTGTGTATAACCAGGATGCGGGCGCGTTTGGCAGCGCAGGGGCATATGCGGCTGCGTGTGCGGATATGCTGCGCGATTGGGCGAAGGTTGCGAATAAATAGTTAGCATAACTATACTATTTCGTTCAGGAGAAGTAAGTTCATAATATGTCGTGGAACGAATAGAATTTTTAGCAAATGAGCGTTTGGAACCATAGAAGTGTCGCAACTGTTTGAGCGATAAGCATACTAATGTAGTAGAAATTCTTGGCTTAGCGCGAGTTTTGCGGCATTTCGTCTTGGTTCCACGCGAAATTTGCGTTGTGCCCTTTGGGCACGGAAAAATTCTTTTGAGTGGAAGGACATATTATGAGCTGCGCTATAAGATATATTAAAAATCATATGCAAAAGGAGCTGTGGCAGTTGCCACAGCTCCTAATTTTTTGCTCTTATTCGTTTACTTTGTACCAGAAAGGACGCATGAAGTGCAAATAGCAAACTTCATCTACCTCAGGACCGGGGTCACGACGGCCAATCTGTACACGCACTTCCTGATCACCGATTTTTACGAGATAATCGATGATTTCGCCGAGAAAGGCTTTGCGGATAACTACGCCGCGTACACCGTTCGGATCAGTTTCGCTGGTAAAACGGATTTCAGACGGACGGCTGGCGAGGTTGAATACTTCTTCACCGCGCATACGCTCCGGAACAATCAGACCGGAGGGCAACGCATGGGCAGAGCCTTTGATGAAGGCTTCATTGCCTTTCCAGGTAACATCTGTAAAGCTGGAAACACCGATGAAGCTGAAAACAAATTTATTCGCAGGATTGTTGTAAACATTGAGCGGCGAATCAATCTGCTGCATAACGCCCAGCTTCATAACCAAAATGCGGTCAGACAGTGCCATAGCTTCGGACTGGTCATGGGTTACATAGATGATGGAGAAACCATATTTACGCTGCAAATCCTTAATTTCAAAGCGCATTTCCTCGCGCAGATGCGGGTCAAGGCTGGAGAGCGGTTCGTCCAGCAGCATTACGTCGGGGTTGATAGCCAGCGCACGAGCGAGTGCTACGCGCTGCTTACCGCCGCCGGATAAATCTGCCGGGCTGTCATTAGCAGCTTTTAAAAGGTTGGTTGCCGTGAGTGCGTCGCGTGTGCGCTGATCTATTTCGCTTTTGGGCAGCTTGCGCAAGCGCAGCGGGAAGGCAACATTTTCGTAAACGGACATATGCGGCCAAACAGCGAAGGCCTGGAACACCATGCCGAAGTTACGGTTTTCGGGCGGAGTGTAATGATGCTTTTTCGGGGAAGAAAGCAGGCGGTCGCCTACCCATACTTCGCCGTCAGAAAGATCTTCAAAGCCTGCAACCATACGCAAGGTTGTGGTTTTACCGCAGCCGGAAGGACCAAGCATGGAGAAGCATTCACCTTTGCCGATTTCCAGATTTAAATTATTAACAGCGGTGACATTACCAAACTGTTTTGTTACATTAACTAAGCGGATATAGGACATAATCAACCCTCTACTTTCTTGGTGAAACGATTAATCAGCATCTGGCCGACAACGATTAAGATCAATGCGATGCCTGCAAGAGCTGTGGACATAACAGTTTCGCCATCTTCGTTCAGGGTGTAGATAGCAACACCGATGGTTCTGGTGGTAGGCGCGTACAGCATAATAGATA
>CAVKDE010000094.1:0-6632 GCA_963654835.1 Duodenibacillus sp.
ATTATATTTATATCGTAACTCCTGTCCGTGTCGTTTTCTAAAGGAGTAAAAACATGCAAAAGGAAACTGTAGAAATTACTACTGCTACCATTACTATGGATAAGCTGCTAAAGTTTTCTGGTGTAGCTGATACCGGCGGTCAGGCTTTTATGATGGTCGAAGATGGCGTTGTCCGCCTGAATGGTCAGCTGGTAACGGAAAAGCGTAAACAGGTGCGCCCTGGTGATGTGGTAAATATTGATAATCAGATTGAACTGACCATCGTAGCTAGTGCGGAATGAAAATAAAAAAGCTTTACGCTGTTAATTTTCGTAATTACGGCAGCTGCTGCCTGGAGCTGCCGTCGATGATTAACGTCTTTTTCGGCCAGAACGCGCAGGGAAAAACTAATCTTCTGGAAGCAATTTTTTATAGTGCTTTTGGTATGTCACACCGCACTTCTAGTGAAGAAGAACTTTTAAAAATTAGTTCAGCTGCTATGGCTGTAGGTGTAGAATACGAAAACTTTACAGGCAGCCATGAGGTAAAAATAAAAAAATATCGGCAGGATAACCGTTGGAAGAAAGAAATTCTTTTAGATGGCACCAAAGTGCGTCCCAAAGAGCATTATGGTGCGTTGAATGCAGTGATGTTTTCGCCGGAGGATTTACAGCTTGTAAAAGGCGAACCTGCGCTACGCCGTCGCTTTTTTGATATGCAGATAGCGCAGACAGATCCGCTTTATTATGATTTGCTTGTAAAATATAACCGCGTTCTTTTGCAGCGTAACCGCTTACTGAAAGATTTACGTGATAATGGCGGTAGTAGCGATGTTCTTCTACCGTGGAATGAAGAATTTATTTACTTAGCTGCTGCTATCGTGCGTAAACGTCTGGCAGCTTTGCAGAAGCTGGAAGCTATTGCCAGCGAAATTTATGCTTCTATTACCAGCAATCATGAACAGCTGACGGTGGATTACGAATTAAAAGCGAATAATGGTGAAGTGCTTTACCCTAAGGAAGAAGCAGCAGCCAGCGAAGAGTTTTACCGTACACATTTAGCTGAGCGCCAGCGCGTTGATATTTTGCGTGGTAATACAGGCATAGGCCCGCATCGTGATGATTTAAGGCTTTTGCTTAATGAGCTTTCGCTGCGTTCTTTTGGCTCACAAGGACAGCAGCGTAGCGGAGCATTGGCACTTAAATTATCGCAGCTGGAATATGTACACCGTGAGCTGGGAGAATTTCCTGTATTGCTGTTAGACGATGTTATGAGCGAGCTGGATAACAGCCGTCGTGCGCAGCTTTTGCGTTTTATTGATGGCAGGGTGCAGACTTTTATTACGGTGAACGACAGAGAACTGATACCTAAGCTGAGCGGTAATGCTTATTTTAAAATTATTGGTGGTACGATAAAAGAGGCTTGATATGTATGCGGAAAAATTAGAAGCAACAGATGACATCATCAGACGTTTGTTTGATCCGCGCCTGAACTATAAGTATATACCTAAAGAAGTGAAGCTGGCTTATTTGCAGCATTTTCTGGAGGAAAAATGGGTAGATATCGTTGGCGAAAATCTTGCCGGTAATTGTTCTATAGAAAAAATTAGCGGCAATGAGCTGCATATCCGCACAGCGAACAGTATGCTTGCTAATGAGCTGTATATGATGCAGAGCCTGTTTTTGCAAAAAATTAATGCTTTTCTTTTAGGTCGCGTGCTGATAAAAAAGGTTTATTTTCATACGAACGGTTTTCTGCGCAAGCAGCAGTCCCAAAAACAGGCGGAAGAAGCAAAAGCTTTAACGCCTGTGGAATATACAAAATGTCCGCGCTGCGGCGCACGCATGGAAAAAGGCCTTACGGAATGCAGTATCTGCGAACGTGAGCAGCGTGACGCTTTGCGGGCAAAGCTGGGCGAGCTGCTGCGTATCCAGCCCTGGTTAAAATACGAAAATTGTCTAGCCTACTATCAATGTGATAAAATAATATTTACGGCTGTTAAGGACGGACTGAAAAATTTTTACTTTGAAAAGGTGCGCCTTGGTTATGCCGATAAAAAAGACAGCCTGATGGCTGTAATGTTACTTACGGATAAACATCCTGATGAAGTGACAGAGGCTATTTATAATAATGCTTTAGAATATTTGAGGAGGGATCAGAGTGTATCTGCATTTGGGAGTAGATTGTATGGTAAAAAATAGTGAGATTATCGCTATTTTTAATTTGAATCATCCTCAGTCGCTGGTGTATGATGAATATGTCAAAAAATATGGCGCGCGTTACCAGATTGTAGATGCATCTGGTGGTGAAGGTTATTATAGCTGCGTGCTGACCGGTGACACGATGTACTTATCCTCGATTTCTTCGATTACTTTAAAAAAACGCGCCGAATCCGGTTTTCTGGATGGTGCTGTCTATACTAATTTAGCAAATTTAAAACGGAGGTAAATATGACGACACAGGAGATTGATATTGAAGAAGCAACTGCCGTCAAAGGCAACTATAACGCGGAACAGATTCACGTTTTAGAAGGCCTGGAAGCAGTTCGCAAAAGACCTGCTATGTATATCGGTAGTACGTCTGCCCGCGGTCTGCACCATTTGGTGTATGAAGTTGTGGACAACAGTATTGACGAGGCTTTGGCAGGTTATTGTACTGATATCAAGGTAACTATCCATCAGGATAACAGTATTACGGTTGTAGATAATGGCCGTGGCATTCCCGTGGATATGATGAAAAAGGAAAAGAAACCTGCTGTTGAAGTTATTATGACGGTGCTGCACGCTGGCGGTAAGTTTGGCGATGGCGGCTATAAGGTTTCCGGCGGTCTGCATGGTGTTGGTGTTACCTGCGTTAATGCTTTGAGCGAGCATATGGAGGTAGAAGTTCGCCGTGGTGGCAAATGCTATGGCATTGAGTTCCAAAAAGGCAAAACCACAAAGAAACTGTATGAGAAAGGTGCTTGCGATACTACAGGTACAACTGTACACTTTAAGCCTGATAGCACTATTTTTACGGAAACAGAATACAGCTATGATACTTTGCGTCTGCGTATTCGTGAGCTGGCCTTTTTAAATAAAGGCATTACGATTTCTTTGGCAGATGAACGCGGTGAAGCAAAGAGCGAAAGCTTCCACTTTGCCGGAGGTATTATTGAGTATGTAGATTTTCTGGATAAAAACAAGGATAAGATTAATCCGAAACCGATTTATCTGGAAGGTGAAAAAAATAGCATTATCGTTGAGGTAGCAATGCAATACTGCGATACTTACAACGAGAATGTTTTCACTTATGTCAATAACATCAATACGGAAGAAGGCGGTACGCATTTAAGCGGTTTCCGCAAAGCCCTTACCCGTACAATTAATGCTTACGCCCGCAGTAATAAAATCCTCAAAGATAACGAGGACGCTCTTAGCGGTGACGATGTGCGTGAAGGCTTAACCGCAGTACTCAGCTTGAAAGTGCCGAATCCGCAGTTTGAAAGCCAGACAAAGATTAAACTTGGCAACAGCGATGTTATGCCGATAGTTGATAATCTTGTCGGTGATACGCTTGCTGAATTTATGGAGGAAAATCCTTCTGTTGCTAAGAAGCTGGTAGAAAAAGCTATTTTGGCAGCGCGTGCGCGTATGGCTGCACGTAAAGCGCGTGAGCTGACACGTCGCAAGAACGCCATGGATCTTGGCGGTTTACCTGGCAAGCTGGCTGATTGCAAGAGCCGCAATGTGGAAGATACCGAGATTTATCTGGTCGAAGGCGATTCCGCAGGTGGTAGTGCTAAACAGGGACGTAACAGCGATTTCCAGGCTATTCTCCCCTTGCGCGGCAAAATTTTGAACGTTGAAAAGGCACGTTTGGATAAAGTTTTAAGCAGTGAAGAAATTCGTAATATGATTACTGCTTTTGGCTGCGGTATTGGCGATGATTTTAATCTGGCTAAGGCCCGTTATGGTAAAATTATTATTATGACTGATGCTGATGTTGATGGTGCGCATATCCGTACTTTGCTTTTAACCTTCTTCTACCGTTATATGCAGCCTTTGATTAAAGAAGGCCATGTATTTATTGCGCAGCCGCCTTTGTATCTGATTCGCAAGAGTCAGAAGCAGCATTATTATGCTTATAGCGATGATGAATTACAACAAATTTTAGATGAAGTTGGCCGTGATACGAATCCTTATGTACAGCGTTACAAAGGCTTAGGCGAGATGAACCCCGGTCAGCTATGGGAAACAACGATGGATCCTGCGGCGCGTACTATTTTGCAGGTGCATATGGAAGATGCTGCGGAGGCTGACCGTATTTTCTCAATTCTTATGGGCGATAAAGTTGAGCCGCGTCGCCAGTTCATTGAAACGAATGCGAAGAAAGTTCGCAATCTGGATTTGTAATAGAGGTTAAGAACATGGTTAAAATAAAAAAAGGCCTCTCTGATGCTGAGATGCTTAAAGGTTTTAGCGAAGAGCTGACTTTTGAAAACGGTATGTATGCGGATGAGAAAGTGCGCCAAAGCAAGCTCAAGGGAGCTAAGGCTCCTGCTAAAAAAGAGCTGCTGCTTCCGGAAGAAGCACAAGAGCGTTTGAACCGCTTTTTGCTGGAAATCAGCATGGAATGGCTGAAAAATAAAAATGGCGATTGTACCTGGAAAGTTCTTAAAGAGAATGGTGAAATCGTTATTAAGCCTGTGGCGAAAGCAAAAAAATAATGGCAGAGAAAAAATTTTCTTTGCCAGGTGTGGAGCTTAGCGTAATGTTTCACGTGAAACATTCGCCTACTGGCGATAGTAAGCAAAATATTGCAACCTATCCTGCTAATGACCTTTTGGTTGTGGCAGGCGGGCGCGCTCCCGAGCAAAGCTGGCTACAAGCAGTGAGTGCGCAGAAAGCTGTTTATGCTGCGGATAAGGGAGCAGCCTGCTGCCTTGCAGCAGGTATTGTGCCGCTTGAGCTTTTTGGCGATGGCGATAGTGCTGCTAAAGATGTTTATATTGCGGCGCAGCAAGCCGGAACGGTGATACACAGCTTTAATCCAGCTAAGGATGATACCGATTTACAGCTTTTGCTTGCTAATCTGCCTGCCGGCAATATTATTGCCAGCGGTATCTGGGGCGGACGCTTTGACCACTTATACAGCAATGTTTTCACGCTGTTAGGAGTAAAACAAAAACGCTGCTGTAATGTGCTGCTGGCGGATGATAAGGAGCTTATGCTTCTCTTAACTGCAGGCGAAGCAGTTAACGTAAAACTGTCTAGTGATGTAGAAGCTGTATCATTATTGCCCCTTGCTGGTGACGCAGTAGTTGATTTTAAAGGCGTGCGCTGGGAGCTGGAAAAAGCGCAGCTAGAGCAGCTTTATCCCTATGCTATCAGTAATGTTCCGCAAGATAAAGTTACGCCGCTTAGCTGTCGTTGCCATAGTGGTGCTTTAGGCTTGTATATCCGCTGGCTTGATAAAAAATAAAATATAGCAGGACGGCACACGCTGTAATGCTAAATCTATGCAGATTGAGGGGATTTGCTTTGGATAGCTTTGTGGCAAATTTAGATCCTGGTACAATTGCTTTTTTAGTAATTGCCGGGTTTATTGCTTCGTTTATTGATTCTACTGTTGGTGGTGGCGGTTTGATTTCCACCCCTGCTCTTTTAAGCATGGGCCTGCCTGTGCCGTATGCTTTAGGTACGAACAAGCTGGCTGCTTCGATTGGCTGCCTGACGAGCGTTGTATCTTTTTGGCGCGCCGGTAAAATAAAAAAAGCGGCGCTCGCACTTGTGCCGCTATCATTTATTGGTTCGGCCATTGGTGCTTATGTCGTTTATCTGCTGCCGGAGCAGCTCATGAAAAACATTATCGTAGTGCTTTTGGTAGCTGTAGCAGTTTATACATATCGCCGCAAGGATTGGGGCGATACCAGCACTGTGGGAAAGCTTGGAATGCAGGCTCTTATTGGTGCTATCATCATGGCTTTGGCCATGGGTTTTTATGATGGCTTTTTTGGCCCTGGTACAGGCTCTTTCCTTATCTTCGGCTTTTTGTATCTAGGCTATGATTTTGTTACTGCTGCAGGTAATGCCAAAGCCTTGAACTGTGCTAGTGGCTTCGGCGCACTGGCTTCCTTCGCTGTTAGCGGAACGATTGTCTGGAGCTACGGTATTATTATGGCTGCGTCGATGATTGTGGGTGCTATTTTTGGTACGCGCGTAGCGATCAAAAAAGGAGCATCTTATGTACGTCCTTTGTATTTGTTAGTTACTACCCTGCTGATTGGCAAGCAGGTTTATGAGATATTGTTAAAATAAGCAAAGAAAAACTTAGCTTTTCTTGCTTTATGATGTTGTAAAGGAAAGGTGATAAAGTGGATTTAGAAAATACCACTGGTAAAGTTCTTCCGGTATATATCGAAGAGGAAATGCAAAAATCCTATATCGATTATGCTATGAGCGTTATTATCCAACGTGCTTTACCTGATGTCCGCGATGGTTTGAAGCCTGTACATCGCCGCATTCTGTACGCAATGCAGGAAGCTGGCATGACTCCGACGAAGCCTTATAAAAAATCCGCTCGTATCGTCGGTGAAGTTTTAGGTAAATATCATCCGCATGGTGATAGCTCTGTTTATGATGCTATTGTACGTATGGCGCAAGATTTTTCTA
>CAVKDE010000095.1:0-6628 GCA_963654835.1 Duodenibacillus sp.
CATCTGTCGAGCTTGACAGGTGCCTTTTTTATTTTAAGAAGATACAACTTGACACCCTATATGACACCAATTATAATGAAAGTAGGTAAACATCATGTCTAAGTGGGAAAAACTTTTGCAAAAGCTTACCAAACTATCAACGGATATGCGGTTTGAAGAGCTTAAAAAAATTTTGGAATACTATGGTTACACAATGGATGCTCCAAGAAGTGGCAGCAGTCACTTTACTTTTCGTAAAAAAGACAGAGGTATAATTACTATTCCTAAGCATAAACCAATTAAGAAAGTTTATATCAAAATAGTTAGGGATATCGTTGAAAGAGAGGAAGAAAAATGAAAACTTTAGAAGATTACATGAAGCTTAGTTACCGTTTGGAATTTGAACCTGATGATGATGAAGGCGGTTATGTTGCCTACTTCCCGGAGCTGCCTGGTTGCATTACTATAGGCGATACGATTGAAGAAGCTGCTACAAATGCTGTAGATGCTAAACGTGCGTGGCTTGCAGCTGCCTTAGAAGAGCATATGGAGATACCTGTTCCGGAGCGCAAAGATAAATATTCGGGGCAATTTAAGTTGCGTGTGCCTAAGGCACTACATAAACTTTTAAGCCAACATGCTAAGCAGGAAGGCATAAGTATGAATCAATATTGCGTATATCTGCTTACGCGTAATGACGCTTTAGAAATTAACCATATGCGCGAAGAATATGACTTTAGCAATGCTAAAAAGAATCCATATGTAAGATAGCTTTTCTCTCAACATTTATCACACTTTTTTCGTTTGTCTATTAGCACTTCTAGGCGTAAAATAATAATATAACTATATGCGAGGAGATGAAGCTATGAATAATGACAATAATAAGAAGCAACGCCCGCTGACATATTATTATGTGCTGGCACTGCTGATTATTTTACTCTTTAACTCCGTTATCATGCCAACATTCATCAATCCGAAGGTGAAAGAGATTTCCTACAACAGCTTTTTGCAGATGGTTGATGAAGGCAAGGTGTCCAAGGTAGAAATTACTGATAAACGTCTTGCTGCGGTAGATAAGGATAACGAAAAAGAAATTTACGTGACAGGACGCGTGGAAGATCCTGATTTGGCGAACCGCCTGATGAAGAGCAAGGTGGAGTTTACGCAGGTTGTGCCTAAGGAGCAAAGCCCGATTGTCAGCTTCTTTACGAACTGGATTCTGCCGATTTTGATTTTCTTTGGCTTAGGGCAGCTTTTCATGTACTTTATGGGCAAGCGCATGGGCGGCAATGCTATGACTTTTGGCAAGAGCAATGCCAAAATTTATGTAGAAGCGCAGACTGGCAAGAGCTTTGCTGATGTTGCCGGTCAGGATGAAGCAAAGGAAGCACTCATGGAGCTGGTAGATTTTTTGCATAACCCGGGCAAGTACAAAGAAATTGGCGCGAATATGCCTAAGGGTGCGTTGCTTGTTGGCCCTCCGGGTACAGGTAAAACTTTGCTGGCGCGTGCTGTAGCAGGTGAGGCGAAGGTGCCTTTCTTTAGCATCAGCGGTAGTGAATTTGTAGAGATGTTTGTGGGCATGGGTGCTGCGCGTGTGCGTGATTTGTTCAAGCAGGCGCAGGAGAAGGCTCCGTGTATTGTGTTTATTGATGAGATTGATGCGATTGGCAAGCGTCGTGACAGCGGCCAGTTTGGCGGCAATGACGAGCGTGAGCAGACGTTGAACCAGTTACTTAGCGAGATGGATGGTTTTGATGGCAGCAAAGGCGTTGTAATCCTCGCTGCAACGAACCGTCCGGAATCTTTGGATAAGGCACTTTTGCGTCCGGGACGTTTTGACAGGCGTATACCGGTAGAATTGCCTGATTTACAAGGTCGTGAAGCAATTTTAAAAGTGCATGCGCGTGATGTGCGTATGGCAGATAATATTGATTATGGTACTTTGGCGCGTGCTACCGCAGGTGCGAGTGGTGCGGAGCTGGCGAATATTATCAACGAGGGCGCACTCAGAGCTGTGAAAATGCACCGTCATGTGGTAGAGCAGGAGGATTTGGAAGAATCCATTGAAACTGTTATCGCCGGTTATCAGCGCAAGGGCGCAGTTATTTCTCCAGAGGAAAAGAAGGTTATCGCTTATCACGAAATTGGTCATGCACTGGTGGCAGCGATGCAGAAAAACAGTGCGCCTGTGCATAAGATTACTATTATCCCGCGCACGAACGGTGCGCTCGGCTATACGATGCAGATTAGCGAGAACGACAGCGTACTCATGACCAAGGAGGAGCTGTTCAACAAGATTGTGACGATGACTGGCGGGCGTAGTGCGGAGGAAATTGTGTTTAACCGTATTACGAGCGGTGCATCGAACGATATTGAGCAGGCAACAAAGCTGGCGCGCAGCATGGTAACTCGCTTAGGCATGACGGAAGAATTTGACATGATGGCGACAGAGGTTATTGCGAACCAGTATCTTGGCGGCGACGCATCTTTGCAATGCAGCGAAGCTACCGCCGGACAGATTGATGCCAAGGTGCTGGCGATGATTAAAGAAGCGCACGCGAAAGCGCGCACTATTTTGACGGAAAACCGCGATAAGCTGGACGTATTGGCAAATTATCTGCTGGAGAAGGAAACGATTACCGGCGAGCAGTTTATGGCACTGCTGAAAAAGGAAGAGGAGAAGGAAGAAGCATAGGCATAAAAAATGCTAAAAAATTTCTAATTAGCTATTGCTAACTTGCGAGAGTTGTGGTACAATAATCGTGAAGTTAGTGATAGCTAACCAGTGCATATCGTCCCTTCCTGATTTTGCATTGCAGCCTTGACCTTTGACCTTGACAATTTCCAAGTGCATTGGTTAGCACCCTTACTTTAAAATAAGCTGCTATTTGCTTTTATAAGCAAATTCATATTTTCTCCTCCAAAAAAATGAAACAGAACGTGATTCCGTTAGGCAAGCGGTTTCAGCGTTCTGTTTTGTTTTTGTTGTGCTTATAAAGTTTGTGACTATCCAGTCAGAAATTTTTCGTTTGGCACTGTTTTTTTCTTGCGTTTTATGCTACAATAAGATTATATTTCAGCATTATTATTTTGATGCGTCTGGAGGAATAAGAAATGAAGAAAATTTTACGTTATGTACTCATGACTGTAATGGCAATCTGCTTTAGCATTCCCTGCTTTGGTTCTGCTGAAGCTGCAAGCGTAGCACTGCTGCCCCTGATTAACAATGTTGAAGGTGGCGACGAGCTGGCTAATCAGGTATTCTACAAAAACGCTCTTTCTGTTTTGAACAGCAAGAGAGGTTTTGTTCTGGTAGAAAATGATCAGCTGACTGCTGTTATCGACGCTGCAAAAGTTGGCAACAAGGTTCCTGATGCTGCAACCTTGGCAAAAATTGCTAAAGATGGCGATGTTGACATCGTTATTGCTATTGAACTGGATAAACTTGATGACAAGGTTATCGATTCCAGCGAAGAACGCAAACTGCAATTAGATCTGCAAGGTTATGCTGTTGCTTACAACAAGCTGACCGGCAAAGCTTACAGCCACAGAATTTATAGCGACAAAACCATTCCTGAAGCTTTAACCAGCCGTTGGGATTGGACTCATGAAGAATTTGGCCGCGCTGTTCGCGTTGAAATCGACCGCGCTCTGCGTGCTAAATAATTTTAGCTGAACATGGCAGGACTGCTCTAATGAGTAGTCCTGTTTTTTGCTTTTAAAACCTAGCAAAGTAATTAGTAGTATATGCTATTTGCTGTGCTTCTTCTTTAAATCAACAACTGTCCACAAGCAAAATGTAAATTTAATATTTTACTTGCATTTGTGACAAAAGTATGTTACACTAATGCCCATAGCAATTGTTAAGCTTGAAGCTGGCTAGAGGTTAACGAAAGCGTACGGCAGTCATGTAGAGGAAACAAGGCAACTCTTACGCAAGCATTGCCCAAGCGGACGAAGGCCGAAGCGAGCGCGAAGCGCGCAATTGCTAAATACAATTTTCCTGAGGAGGAAATTACAATGAAAAAATCCTTAGTATTAGCAATGGCTATGGCTCTTGGCGTAACTGCAAGTGCATATGCTGCAAATCCGTTCTCTGACGTTCCTGCTGGCCACTGGGCTTATGACAGCATCAACAAACTGGCTGCTGCTGGCGTAATCGAAGGCTATGGCGACACCACTTTTGGTGGCGACAAACTGATGACCCGTTATGAAATGGCACAAATCGTAGCAAAAGCTATGGCAAAAGGTGCTAACGTTGACAAACTGGCTGCTGAATTCGCTGACGAACTGGACAACCTGGGCGTTCGCGTAGCTAACCTGGAGAAAAAAGCTGACAACGTAAAGATTACTGGTGAAACTCGTTATCGTTATTGGGATAATGACTACAACACCAAAGACGACAAATCCACTGACGCATTGCGTACTCGTATTTGGGTAACTGGTGCTATCAATGACGATTGGTCTTATAAAGGAATGCTGGAAAATATTCAAGAGTTCCAACATGATAATGATGGCGAAGAAACCACTAAATTCCAACGTGCTTATGTAACTGGTAAACTCGGTGGCTTGGCTGTTCAAGCTGGTCGTTATGGCTTCACCGATTTCACTGGCGGCAATATCTATGATACTCGTATGGATGGTGCTCAAGTTGCTTATGGCAAAGATGTTAAATTGACTCTTGGTGCTGGTAAAGCTTCTGATGGTGCTGGTATTAGCGATGCTACTAAAACTTGGAAAGCAGAAGAAATGTATTATGCAAACCTTGCTGCTAAAGTTGGCGTAGTTGATGCTAACGTTGGTTATTATCAATTCAATGAAGTAAAGAAATTGTCTGATGATGACAGCATTTGGACTGTTGGCGTAGCATTCCCGGTACTTAAAGATCTGAAATTAGGTGCTCAATATCTGGCATCTGATTATGACACCAAGGGTGCAGATGATGATGGTTATGTAGTATCTTTGGATTATAAAGGTGCTAAGGCTGCTAAAGTTGGTTCTTATGGCATCTTCGCTAAATACTATGACCAAGGCGTTGGCACTTATTTGGCGCACACCATGAATGGTCAATGCACTGAATTTGGTATTGCTGACGACGGCTTCAAAGGCTACATGGTTGGTGCTAACTATACCTTCGCTAAGAATATCGTTGGTCAAGTTGAATACTATGATTTGGAAGCTAAAGAAGGCTCTAAAGAAGCTAAGACATTCTACGGCCAAGTTAACTTCATGTTCTAATTTGACTGCAAAGTCTAATAGCTGAAAAGCAAATCGCGTAAGCGGTAATTAAAGAGGACGGCGAAAGCCGTCCTCTTTTTGCTGTGTGGGAAATTAGCGTTTGTAAGATGTTTTGCGAACGAGCCTCTCCTTGGGGAGAGGTGCTGAGCGATAGCGAGGCAGAGAGGGGTTTCACTTAAAATAACGCTTTTGCAAGCATAAAAAGTGTAGACCCCTCTCAGTCGCCTTACGGCGACAGCTCTCCCCAAGGAGAGCCTGTCACGTTAAGCCCTACAAATTCCAATTTATCTTCTTAATTACATACATTGCAATGTAGAAAACTTCCTTAAAATAGCAACTACATACATTGCAATGTAGAAAACTTCCTGAAAACACTAATTACATACATCGCAATGTATGAAGTTCTTGCAAAATTACTGCGTGCTGTAATCAGCGCGCTTTTTTTATGTTATAATATAATCTAGTATAGAATTTTTGAGGTGACGCTTGTGCAAGTGATGCAGGGGGCAGAAACTTTTCTGCTGCAAGGGAAAAATAATAAAGCAGTGCTGCTGCTCCATGGTTATACGGGCGCACCGTCAGAGATGCGGCCTTTGGGCGATTATCTTAACGCGCTCGGGTTTACAGTGCTGTGCGTGCGCCTTCCTGGCCACGGCACGAGCGTGGGTGATTTAGAGCGCACCACCGCTAACGATTGGTACGACGCTGCTGCCAACGCCTGCCGTGATTTATTAGGCAGGTTTGACAGCGTTTATATTGCAGGACTTTCTATGGGCGGTTTGCTGGCAATTAAACTGGCAGCAAGCCTGCCTGTAAAAAAAGCAGCGTTCATTTCTGCGCCGATTTATGTGCAGGATAAGCGTGCGCCGTTTTTACCGCTGTTGCGCTTTTTTATTCACTACCTGCCCAAACGCAAAAAGAACTACCATGAAATGGCGCGTTACTGCCTGAGCTATGACAGGATGCCAACTAAACCGCTCACGAGCCTGTTTGCTTTACTTAAAGAGTGCAAAGAGAGCTTGCTTACGAAGATAAAAATTCCCTGCCTGGTGCTGCAATCTAAAATTGAGCACACGGTGCGTCCTAAAAGCGCACAATATATTTATGACAAGCTTGGCTGTGCGAAAAAAAAGCTGGTGTGGTTTACGCATAGCGGGCACATTTTGACTTTAGATTGTGAACATGAGCAGGTTTTTGCAGAAATTGCTAAATTTTTTGCGCAGGAAGATTAAAAAGCAGGATTTTGAAAGGTACATGAGGAACTATGGATAAGTCACTATTAAATAACGATGAATACAGCTGGTGTTTTGCCTGCGGCAAGGATAACCCTAACGGTTTGCATATGCGCTTTGAACTGGATGAGGATAAATGCACGGCTTATTTTACACCGCGCAGGGAGCACCAAAGC